>JBFYTD010000442.1:0-3178 GCA_041300885.1 Anaerolineae bacterium
GTCTCCGCGGCAAACAGCGACGCGTGCCAGCCGCCCCAGATCACCGGCAAGTCGGGCCGGCGCGCCTTGGCTGCCCGCGCTACCCGCAGGGCGTCGCGGATCGGCGCGCCGGTGAGCACGGTCATGCCCAGGCACAGCGCGTCGTCGACCTCGGCCAGCACGGCGGCGACCGGATCCTGCTCCAGCCGTCCGTCGATCAGGCGCACGTCGTAGCGCTCGGCATCCAGGGCCGAGCCGACAGCCAGCAGGGCCAGCGGCATGGTATAGAAGACGGCTTGCGGGTTGTAGAGAACGACTTTACGGCGTGTCATGGGTGGATTTGAGCCCGGCGGCGGGTCACTCCTGCGGGCTGGGTGTGGCTGCGGCCTGCTGGCTCATGCCTGCACCCAGCGGGCCAAAGCCCTGGTGCGGCGCAGCCTCCAAACGGGCCAGCTTGCGCCGGGCCAGCGGCAGCGTCGCGCTATGGAAAATCATTGCCCCAAGCTGGCGCGGGTTGGGCCGCGGAGAGCCGTTGCGGTGGGAGAGCGCCCGCCAGGTCTTGTGGGCGCGAAACTCCTTGTGCAGCACGGTGTGGAGCTGGCGGTAGAACTCGGTGGGATACGGCCCCCGGTAGAGCATGGCCAGATCGCTGGAGTCCTGCCAGTTCTGCTTGGCGCCCAGCTCGCCGCGCACCCGGTCGTAGAAGGGGGTGCCGGGCAGCGGATAGCTGACCGACATGCCGATGTCGTCCGGCCGGCAGTCGCGCACCATCTGTAGCGTCAGCTCGATGTCGGCGCGCGTCTCGCCGGGATAGCCGAACTGCAAGAAGAAGGCCACCTGGATGCCGGCTGCGTGCAAGCGCCGGCTGGCCTCGTAGATCTGTTCGACGGTTGTGCCTTTCTCCATCGCGTCCAGGATCTTCTGCGAGCCAGATTCGGCGCCGACCCAGACGATTTGCGCGCCGGCCCGGCGCAGCGCGTCGATCTCGCCCGGCCGCAGCAGCAGATCGACGCGGCTCAGGCACTTGAAGGGAATGCGGGCCTCCTGGCGCTCCACCTCGCCGGCGAAGCGCTCCATCCAGCCCGGCTTGAGGCCCATGATGTCATCCACGAAGGAGATGTGGTCGGGCGCATAGGTGTCCTTGAGCCAGCGCAGCTCGGCTGCCACATGTTCGGGGGAGCGGCTGGCGTAGCGCTGGCCCCAGATCGGCTTGGCGCACCAGTTGCAGTGATAGGGGCAGCCGCGCGTCGTCGCCATGTTCATGGAGGTGTAGCTGTGCCGCGCCAACCAGATCTGGCGATATTGCGCCACGTCGACCAGATCCCAGGCCGGGCGGGGGAGGGTGTCCAGGTCGCGGAGAGGCGGACGGGGAAGGGAATTGTAAATTGTAAACTGTGAATTGTGAATGGTTAATGAGGAGTGGGGATAGGATAGGCCGGGGATTTGGGCGGGTTGTGTGGCGCTGCGGCCGGTGAGGGAGTCAAGCAGGTCGGCCAGGGTGGCTTCGCCCTCGCCCAGCAGGACGTAGTCCACGCCGTGCTGGAAGTAGTCGGCGGCGTGGTCGGTGGCGTCCGCGCCGCAGGCGATGACGATGCAGCCGCGCTCTTTGGCCATGCCGGCCATGGTGAAGGCCGCCGCGCGCATTCGCAGCAAGCACATCTTGCTCAGGTAGTTGAAGTTGTCCTCGAACAACACGGCAAAGCGCGGCCGGCGCTGATCCAGCGCCTCAGCCCAGCGCTGCTCCGAGTCGGCCAGCATGGCATCGAAGAGGGCCACATCGTAGCCGCGGGCGCGCACGAAGGCCGCCGCGTAGAGCGTGCCCAGCGGCGGATAGGGCTGCATCGCCTCCCACAGCTTGGGGTCGAAGCGCAGATAGTAGGATTGGCTGAGGAGGATGTCTGCCATCAGAGGTCTTGTGTTCCAGTTGGTTGGGGGTGATGCGTGATGCGTAACTCGTAACCCGTAACTCGTAACCCGGAGAAGAGGGAGTCGTGTCCGGGATTCCGGGTTACGTGTTACGAGTCATGCATTACGCATTACGAGTCACGCATTACGCATTACAGGTTATGCAGCCCGTGGTGCGCCAACCCGGCCTCGAACTCGCGCTGGATGCGCTGGTCATGGCGGTCGAAATGGCCCTTGCAGACGTCAGCCGTGAAGGCGACGCTGCCGCCGCGGCGCTGCGCGATGGCGTTGAATTTGCGCACTTTGCGCTGCATCTCCCAATGTTCCAGGCGCGCGCCCAGTGCGCCGCTCAGCAGCGCCTCAGCCGTCTGTTTGATGGCCCGTCCCAGAGGACCCGGCTCGATCCATGCCTCGCCATGAGGACCGCGGTAGTGGTTGGGCTGGGGCAGGGCGCCGGCCTGCGGCAGGAAATCGTCGGCCCAAGCGTTGAGCTGGCGGATGCGCCCGTAGACCTCGGGGCCATAGAGCGGCGCCATCTGGGTCACCTCACGGGCGGCGAAGAAGGTGCGCTCCTCCAAACTAAGCTTCTGCTCGGACAGGAAATAGTTAGGGCACAGCTCGTCCCCGGCCAGGGCCGCCAGCCGCACCAGCAGGATGACCAGCGCGCGGCAGAGCCAGAGCCGGCCGGGCTGGGTGACGATGAACAGGTCGATGTCATCCGTTGCCTCGACGTTGTTGACGGCCAGGGTGCCGGTGACGGCCACCATGCGCACGAAGGGAGTCAGCGCCAGCCAATGGGCGTAGCGCCGCGCGGTTGGCCACTGGCTGGCCGCCACCTGCTCGCGCCGGGCGCGCAGGGCGAACAAGCCATCCCGGCCGGGCAGGGCGACATAGCCATTGTGTCGCACCAGCATCCCGCGGGCAGCGCTTTGATCCAACTGTTCGAGTATGGTTGCCGGTTCTGCAGACACCCCAAGGTAGCGGACGACTTCGTTGGGGGTCAGGGGATAGTCGAAAAGGTCGGCGTAGACCAGGGTCTGCAGAATGGCCTGTTGCAAAGACGCGTCTACGTCCTGAGCAATACCGTTGACTGGCATGGACATCCTCAGGCCATCGGATGGGTGGTGATCGGGACAGGGGACGTTATGATGGGCCATTATAGCCCAAACCGGACGTTGTGCAAATGACCTGCACCGCCAGGCCTTGCCGCTGCCAGCCGTTTCCCTGGCAGCCTGTCCCAGCCACGAAAACGCCGTGCGCTGTGGAACATGGTCAACGCACGGCCTCGCCGATG
>JBFYTD010000443.1:0-3177 GCA_041300885.1 Anaerolineae bacterium
GGCGGCCAGAATGGCCGGCAACAGGCCGATCAGCAGCCACACAACGCACAGCGCCGTGTAGACCCAAAAGACTAACGGAAAGAGCCTTGCAGTCGCGCTGGTCTTCTGTGAACCGATGGCCGGAACCAGTGAGGTGGTCGTAGTTTGGGCGAGTTGAAGTTGCTCACTGGCTGGATTGCTTGTCATCGGCTGTGTATTGATACTCCGCTAACATTCAACGCTTCTGACTTCGATTTGAGACGCGGCGCATCCGATTTCATGGACCAATCTCCTGAGCCCGTACACTCATCTTGCCGTCGCCTTCGCCGTAGGAGATGTCGGCCGTGTAGATCACGTCGCTAAACGTGTAGCGCATGGTGTCGAAGTTGTAGGGCGAGTCCTTGGGCTGGTCTGGCCGGCTGACGTTGCTGTAGGTGTAAACCGGCTGGCAGGCGGCATCGAACACGGCAATGATATCGATGCCGGTAGCCGAGGCCAGCGCGCTGAACTTGACGCCGCCGCGGATGCCGCTGGCATCCTCAAACTGCATGGCCAACACACCCACGCGCGGCTGGCCCGTACTCCACTTGCGATCGGTGCGGCGGGCCGGGTCCATGGGCAGGATCACCAGGTCGGTCTCGGCCACGTCAGCCAAACAGGGCAGCACCCCGTCGCGGGCGACGGCAGCTTGCGACGGCAGCGCAGCAGATGCAATCGCAGCCGAGCCGCCCCCGGCTGCCTGCATTGTGCTGGCGACTCCCGGAGCTGGAGCAGGCGCTGACAAGAGGGGCAACTGTCCCTCCAACAGGCCGAAGATGGTCAAAGCCAGACCCAGCGCGCCCAACACGATTCTGCGCACGGGTCCCAGGGCAGGCAGCTCCACGGTGACGATCTTGAGCTCCTTGCCGATGAGCGCGGCCAGGAGCAAGACGATACCAAACACGAAGGCTGCAACGCTGACGGTTGGGGGCATGAGGACCTCTCGCTTCAAGTGATGCGTGTTGCGTAACAAGTAATAAGTAATGCGTAACCCGGAGGAGTTCGCGCATAGCGGCAGGTCCGGGTTACGAGTTACGCATTACGGCTTATCGACCACAAGCCACGGCGCATCGCTACGACCAGCGACAGCGGCAGCGCCAGCCAGGGCAAGAGATATGGGCCGAAAGCCAACAGCGCGTGGGGCAGCGGTAGCACGCGCAGCCGCAGGCCCGGCGCGGCCAGCGAGGTGAGCCACAGCAGGGCAAAACAGAGCAGCGCAGCAGCGAAGCCCCACAGCACCGGGCGCATGAGCCTGCCCTCCTCCGGCCGGCTGTGACGCATGCGCAGGGTGATGGCCAGCAAGCCGCTGCCCAAGCCGGCCAGCAGCAACGCAACCACTGGCGGCTCCGGCCAGCCGCTCACGTCCAGCGGCGTGCCGGGCAGCGGGTTGATGAACCACAACAGCGACCAGGCGCACCAGAGCCCTGCAACCGGCCGGGTCCATGGCAACGCCCACCGACCATCGGGAAAGACGAACATCAGCAGTAGAAACAAGCTCAGCGCGCCAGCTTGCAGCAGGTCTGGCAGCAGACGTGCGGGCGGCAGAGCCTGCATGCCCGTGGCCAGGGCCGGCTGGCGGCCGAAGAAGGCGGCGGCCAACAGCAGAAGCGTGACTGCCGCCAGCCTGGCCACGACGTTGTGCGACCCGCGCCAGAAGATGAAGGTCGCCAGGCCGCCATACGCCAGCATGAAGGCCAGCATCAGCCCGCGATGCAGCGCCTGTGCGGCGGCGAAGCTCAGGCCGGCGCTGTAGTGAAGAGCGGTTGCGGCCGGCGGAAAAGGCGTGAACGCGCCGAGCTGCGGGGCAATACCGGCCAACGCCAGCGCCAGGGCTAGTCCAAAGGTCGCCAGCCAGCCCAGGCCAATCGTGCGCGGCGCGGCTGCGATCCGGCGTTCGACGCGAGGCACGGCGGCGCCCAGCGCCAGTCCATAGGCTAACGGTATCCAGGCGAACAGGGCCGCACCCACCAGCGGCGACGCCAGAGCCAGCTCGCCTTCACGGATCAGAAAAAAAGGCAGCGCAGCCAGGGCAGCCAGAACGCCGCCGTAGACTGCCCCGGCCGCGATGCTGCGTCGGGGCGAGGACTCCTCGCCCCATCCCATGCGCAACAAGCGGCGCAGCAGCGCAAAGCCCAGGCCGCCCAGCGCGCCCAGGACACCGCCCATGACCACGATCGCCAGCGTGCCGTCGATGGTGAAGCCGGGCTGGCCCTCGCCCAACAGGGCCACCACGCGCATGGCGATACGAGCGCCGACTCCGCCGATGGTTGCGCCGAGAACGGCGCCGGTCGCCAGTGCGGCGCCTAGCTGGTTGAGGTCCACGGCGGGCAAGCGCACACGCGACGTGCGCATCTGGTCAGAATCAACTGCTCGCGCGGATGCTGGCAGCGCATTCTGTTTCATCGGGTATAACCTCCTTGCACCAACGCTTCGACCTGCACCCGGACTGGCAGTGCTACGGCAGCACTGCCAGTCCTATGCAACGACGGCCTCTGTCAGACAGGCAGCTTAGTTCAGCGTGATCACGCCGCAGGCGATGCGAGCGCCGCTGTTGCCGGTGGGATCGGTCACCTGGTCGTCCTCGGCCGCGTGGATGATCACCGAGCTGCCGTCGGCGTCGAACAGGGTGACCGGCCCCGGCGACAGCGTGGCGCGGTCGCTGACGGCGTCAAGATGGCCGCGACCGGCGCCGTTGACGGTCAGGTTGGGCAGGTCGCCGCTGTGCGCGCCGCTGGGGTTATCCAGCCCGTGTTGGCGGGCCAGCGGGTTGTGATGCCCGCCGGCGGCGGCGAAGGTCGGGCTGCAACTGCCAACTGCGTGTAGGTGAATGCCGTGCAGGCCGGGCGAGATGCCCTCGACCTTGACGTTGACGTGCAGCTTGCCCGCTGCGTCCTCGGTGAACTTGGCCTCGCCTACCACATTGCCGGCCGGGTCGAGCAACGTGGCTGAGGCATGGCGCGCGCCGTTGCCTTGCGCCAACGCGGCGGTGGCAACGATGGCGGTGATCAGCAGACCGGCGATCACGAAAACAAAAATCTTTCTCATCGGTGGTAACCTCCTGAAACATGTCGAAGCGTTGATGATCGATGCCGTCATTCTACAGGATGATGCGTCCCCCTGTCATGGGACTGGCGTCCCGACTTCGGCGGGAAATCGATG
>JBFYTD010000043.1:0-8973 GCA_041300885.1 Anaerolineae bacterium
TGCTACAATGTCGGCAGGGACCGCCGCTCTAGCCGCCAGCATGTACGGCGGCCCCTGCCCGCGAGCCTGCACAGGTTCTTCCCTGTGTGGGCTTTCTTTTTTTGCGGCGACGTTGCAACGCCGCTGTGCCATCCTGCGTCTGCACCCGCTGCCATCGTCGGGCCAGACCCCAGGCGAGCGAGGTGTCGGGCTCATGAAACAGGCAGAGCATCCCGGCGCCGCCCGTGCCTGCACACACGCCAGCCGCATAGTTGCGACAGCCCCAGTACTCCTCGCAGCGCCCTTCGATCTCGCCTGCCAGGTAGTCGTGGACGATCCGACACGTCTGCCGGTCGTCGAACCAGGCAACCTTGACGATGGGCACAGCCGTGGCGATGCCATACTCCACAAGATTGCCCGAGGGGACGACGCCGATGATCTCCTGGCCAGGCAGGGTTGTGGTAGTGGTCATCGCTGGGCCTTCCTGGGTGCGTCGGGCTCTCGGAACCCGGTTCCGAAAACAAGGTTGGTTGCGCGTAGAGTCGGATCCGGCTGGCTATGATTAAGTTGATCAACGGCGTGAGGCCGGCTGCAACCTGATCCCGACAGCGAACCATGGAACAATCGAGGCCCGTGGCCCATTGATGGTGCAGATTGGTCTCGTCCTTGGGAACAACCGCCAGATTCGCTATTGACTCGGGCTCTCTCCATGACTATAATTATCCGTAGACAAGCAGTTGATCGACGCTTCTGCTTTGGGCATTAGAATCGGTCTCCAACTATACGCGAGGCCTGTGAACGGATGCCGAAGGGTCAGACCATGGTGTGGGAACTGAGATATCATGTGGCGGTTCGGTCCATGACGGCCACCTATGTGGGTTGCCTGATTTCTTGCGCCCTACTCCCGGACAGCTAGCCGGAGCAGGGCTTTTTTGTTCACTTGGGGAATCGATGAAAGGAGCATCCTCATGAACCGTCGGAGGATTGTGCCGATTCTAGCGCTGCTTCTGGCGCTCAGTTTGCCGATGGCGGGGCAGGGTGGGGATGACACAGCGCATTGTCAACCCGTCCGTCCAGAAAACATCCCCATCGAAGTGCCAATTGTTGCTTCGAGCGACGATGCAGGCTACAGTTACACGTGTAGCTATGGCACCACACACAACGAAGTGTATCTGGGCACTGTACCAGTGGTCAGGAGATCGTCAGTGGTTGGCGCCTTGCCAACGTCCCCGTGCCGAAAAATACCTCGATCGTCGATGCCTACATCCGCTTCACGGTTGATGGTCCCTATACCAGCCCTATTAGCGTCAACTTCTACGGCAAGGCTTCGGCAATGCCCAATCATTCAGCTATAGCTCGCCGGGAAGCCGCCCACCGCTGCTGGGGCTCTCTGCCCTGTGGACGGTGTCGGCCAGCTACAATTGGTCGCTGGGAGCGATCCACCTCACCTACAAGGAGCATATCATGACAAGGTCCAAAGGGATTTCCGGGGGCTCAGGGCTGGCGGTGTTCATGGCCGTCGTGTTGGTATCTGGCAGCTTCCTGGCGGCCGCCGTTGCCGCACCTGGAGCGGACGTGGAGCTGTCGCCATCGTTGACAGACCTCACGGCTCATGTGATCTCCCGGGAGGGGTCCCAGGCTGAAGCGAACAGTGGGTGGGATGGGGTGAATCCGACGATGAACTGGATGGGCAGTGGAGCACAGACGGACGCTCGCTATGGCGTTGCCGTCACCGTCATGGGAGACGTTAACGGGGATGGGTACAACGACATCATCGTGGGTGCAGATAGGCACAGCGGCGCCACGCCCAACAACGGTCGTCTCTTTGCCTACTACGGCGCTTCAGGTGGTCTTCCCACCTTCCCGAACTGGGTTGGCAGCACATCACTGGAGGGCGCGCTGTTGGGGCACTCGATCGCTGCTGTGGGCGATGTCAACGGCGATGGCTACGCCGACGTTGCGGCAGGCGCGCCCGGGTACCTTGTGGGCAACAACCGGGTTGGCGCCGTCTTGATCTACTACGGCTCCAGCACCGGTCTACGTCCCAATCCTTCGCTGATCATTGAAGGTAGCCAGGCCGGCGCGCTGTTTGGAGGCGCAGTGAGCTCAGCTGGCGATGTCAACGGCGATGGGTTTGTAGATCTCGTCGTCGGCGCGAGCGGCTATGATAATGGCCAGACTGACGAGGGTGCTGCTTTTGTGTTTCTGGGCAGCGCAAGCGGGCTCAGCTCGACTGCCGCGTGGATAGTGGAAGGCAATCAAACCTTGGCCAATCTCGGGGTGCGTGTGGCGACCGCCGGCGATGTCAACGGGGATGGCTTTTCGGATGTTCTGCTGGCAGGCACAGGTTTCAGCAACGGTGAAAGCCAAGAGGGTAAGATCTTTGCATACTACGGCATGACGACAGGCTTGCCTGCCAGCCCAAACTGGAGTTTCGAGGCTAATCAGCAAGGCGCTCAGCTCGGCGCTGCACTGGGTTTGATTGGCGATGTCAACGGCGATGGTTATAGCGATGTCGTCGCGGGTGCGCCGCTGTACGATCAAGGCGAGGTAGATGAAGGGCGCATCTTCGTGTTTCACGGCTCAGCCGCAGGCTTGGCGCTGAGCCCGTCGTGGACCGCCCAGTCAAACCAAGCCAACGCGTTGTTCGGAGGAGCCGCCGCCACGGCTGGTGACGTCAATGGCGACGGTTACGCCGACCTTCTTGTTGGCGCCAGTGAGTATGATGACGGTCAGCAGGATGAAGGCGCTGTCTTTCTGTACGCTGGGTCTTCATCTGGCCTGGACGCACAAGGCAGCCGGCCAGAGGGCACCCCGGCCAACGCTGATTGGCAGAATCAGCAGAACGCAGCGCAATCGTACCTCGGCTATGCTGCCAGCACGGCCGGAGACGTCAATGGCGACGGGTTCAGCGACGTGCTCTTCGGCGCCTATGCCTTCACATCCAACGCAAGCAGGGGCGGCGCAGCGTTTGTCTACCTAGGCACTCGAGACGGACTGAGCGACCAGATCGATTGGATGGCGGAAGGCAACCAAGCCGGTGCTCGCCTTGGCCTCGCTACGGCCAGCGCAGGTGATGTCAATGGTGATGGCTACGGCGATGTGATCGCCGGCGCCTATTGGTACGACCATGGTGAGACCGACGAGGGAGCGGCGTTCCTCTTTCTCGGATCGGCTGACGGGCTTGTGACGACACCTGCCTGGATGGCAGAGGGCAATCAGGCCGATGCTTGGTTCGGGTGGCAGCTGTCCTCGGCGGGCGATATCAATGGCGACGGATACGACGACGTCATCGTCGGGGCGATCCACTACGACGGAGGTGAGACCGACGAGGGCGCCGCCTACGTTTACCTGGGCTCGCCACAAGGGTTGTCGGTTGACCCTGCGTGGATGACCGAGGGCAATCAGGCCGGCGCCGAGTTCGGCAGAGTCCAAACAGCCGGCGACGTCAACAGCGATGGCTACGCGGACGTGATCGTGGGTGCAGTCAACTACGCTAACGGGCAGACCGGGGAAGGTCGAGCGTATGTTTTCCACGGATCGACAACCGGCTTATCAGCGGCGCCGAATTGGACAGCTGAGATCAACCGCACGAACGCTCGCTTCGGAGTCTCCGTCAGCGGGCTAGGCGACGTCAACAATGACGGTTACGGCGATGTGGTCGTCGGCGCCGATCAATACTCCAACGGGCAGTTGCGTGAGGGTGCCGCTTTTGTGTTTTTTGGCTCTGCCAGCGGTTTGAGCGCAACGCACAATTGGAGCGTTGAGAGCAACATTGCCGAGGCGGGTCTCGGCTACCGAGTGGCTGCCGCCCGAGACGTCAACGGCGACGGCTATGCCGATGTCATGATCGGCGTGCCTGGCTTCGACAACGGGCCGCTGGTCGACTCCGGTCTCGTGCTCATTTACCCGGGTTCCTATGACGGCATGAGCTCAACCGTCTACTGGGGCACGCAGTGTGAACAGGCCTACTGTGACCACGGCTATGCGGTTGCCAGCGCAGGGGACGTGAATGGCGACGGCATGGCAGACGTGATCATCGGCCAGCCCGGCTACGACACGCCCCAGCACGACGCGGGCCGGGTTCGGGTCTGGTATGGCGCCTGGTATGGAGGGATGGGATCGAGTCCACCCTGGAGCAGCCAAATCGACCAAGCTGGCGCGCGCTACGGGAGCTCGGTGAGTTCAGCTGGCGATGTCAACGGCGACGGCTACGCCGATGTTCTGGTCGGTGCACTTGGCTATGACGCCGGCCAGGAGGACGAGGGCGCGATTTTCGTCTACTACGGCAACGCCGGCGGCGTCAGTCTGAACCCGCGCCAACGCCAGCCTGAGGACTATGGCCCGCTGGCCACAGGGGGTAGATCGGATCGCGTCGACGCCTTCCGTCTGGCATTGCTGGGGTGCACGCCCTTTGGCCGCGGCAAGGTAAAACTGGAGTGGGAGGTCAAGCCGCGCGATGTGAGGTTCAACGGCATCGGGCTCCAGCGCAGCACAGCCTGGATGGACACAGGCGCGGCCGGTGCGCAGTTGAGTGAGCTAGTCACCGGATTGACCGCCAACACCGCCTATCACTGGCGCGTCCGTCTGCTCTACCACCCGAGCACCACACCGCAGCAGCACCACAGCCGCTGGTTGACCAGGCCATGGGGCGGCTGGCACGAAGATCGTCTTCGTACGGCAGCCACACCGTCCAATCCTTTGGCCGTCTGGCACAGCGAGGCTGAGCTGGGCGCGCTCACTGCGCCCATGGCGGTGGCTTACGACCCACTGGCATCGGCCTGCTACTATGCCTCTGATCCGGTTGGCGCGCAAACGGCCGCAGTTACCTTGACGGCCAACCTGCCGGCCGCGGATCGCTACTATCTGTGGGCCAGAGCCATGGGGCTTGGCGATGCCAACAATGCATTCTCCGTGACAGTGGACAACGGCGCGCCGTCCAATTTTGACGTCGCGCAGGTAGGAGGCCAATGGACGTGGGGATGGCAACCGGTGCTGTCCGTCCAGCTTGGCGCCGGACAGCACGCGGTGCGGGTTACCTCGAACGAGCCCTTGACCCGGTTGGATGCACTGGTGTTGGTCAACCGATCGGGCTACGTGCCGGTGCAAATGACCCAGTGCCTTGAAACACCGACGCCCACGCCGACGGCTAGCCCAACGGCGACGGCCACCCCGACCCAGACGCCAACGGCGACGGCCACCCCGACTCAGACGCCAACGCCGACAGCCACGCTTACTCCGACGCAAGCGCCAACAGCCGCTGCTACGCTAACACCTACCGTCACACCCACGGTGACACCGACGGCCAGCCAGCTGCATCGCTACCTACCGCTGATCCTTCGGGAAATGAGCGCTAGGGACTAATGCCCTATCAGCACCGGTGCATCGCTATCCCTGAAATCCCAACAGGAGCTAAGCCATGTCTCTGTTTCGATGGATGCTCACCATTCTGGTTATCCTGGCACTTCCGGTCCTAGGCTTAACCACAGCTCAACCGGCCGCCTCGCCAGCTGTCACTGCGCCTTTGACATCCTGTGGCTCTATGCTGATCGTGGAAAATGCTGGCCAGTGGCCCAGCCCTGCCGGCTTCCAGGTTTGGAACTCTCCCCTGGGCGCTGGCACAACCTGGCTGACGGAGGGCGCGGTCTGGTTCGTAGCTGCAAACAGTCAATTACCGGCTGCGGATGGGCGAGCCGCGGATCCAGAGGCGCCCGAAAGCACACGCGCTGACCCGCAAGCTGCCAAAGTGTACGCCCTGAAGTTTACTTTCCCGGGCAGCAACCCGAACGTACGCATCGAAGCCTTCGAGCCTCGATCTACCATAGTCAGTTACTTCTACGGCAACGACCCAGCGCAGTGGCGGCCGGCAGTGCCAGTGTGGTGCGGGGCGCGCTACGTGGACCTGTACCCCGGCGTCGATTTGGTCTTGAGCGGCCGCGCTGGCGGTTGGCGACTGGAGTCGAAGCCAGGCGCGGCAGTAGACGCTGTGCACGTGCAGCTTGAGGGCGCGTATCTGATAGCTTTTGACAACACATCGCTGCGGCTGGAGGCGGATGGCGAACCTTTAGTCCTCACCTTGCCATGGGCGCCCTTCTCCTACCAAGCCACGGTCGCATCTGATCAGCTACAGCCTGCCAGAGTCAGGATTGATCCCGATCCCCGACCGCCTACTCGGGTGTATCGGGTGGACAATCCCAGCGACCTGCTTTTCAGCACCTTCCTGGGCGGCATAAGTCAAGACATTGGCTATGGCATCGTCACAGATGCCGCAGGCAACTCCTACCTGACAGGCAGCACATACTCCAGCGACTTTCCGACCACCCCAGGCGCGTTCGACGTCAGCCCTCACGCCATGTTTGTGGCTAAGATAAACTCCAACGCCATGACACTTGCCTACGCCACCTATCTGGGCGGCAGCGGCTATGAGGTTGGCCAAGCGATCGCCGTGGATGGCATGGGCGACGCCTACATCGCCGGGCTGAGCAACTCCCCCGACTTCCCCACTACACCAGGTACTTTCGACACAAGCATCAACGGTGGTCGAGATGCTGTAGTAGTAAAGCTCAATCAAGATGGCAGCAGGCTCATCTACGCCACGTATCTTGGCGGCAACCTGCTGGACGAGGGCTATGCCATTGCCGTGGATAACATAGGCAGTGCCCATGTGACCGGTGACACGCGCTCTAACAATTTTCCGGTTACATCTAGCGCCTTTGACACCACCTTCAACGGCGGTGATTATGACGCCTTTGTCGTCAAGCTCACCCCAAACGGAGGCGGGCTTGTCTACGCAACCTATCTTGGGGGCAGTGAGTTCTTGAGCGATAGCGGCCGTGATCGGGGCCGCGGCATTGCCGTTGATGGAACTGGTAACTCCTACGTGGCGGGGTGGACTTCGTCTCCCAACTTTCCCGTTACGATGTTCAGCTTCGGAACGCGTTGGTGCGGTCGAGGCGATGGTTTTGCCACCAAACTGGATCCGATGGGCAGCGAGTTGATATACTCTGGCTACTTGTGTGGTGGCGAAACCGACGTCGCCAACGCTATAGCGGTGGACGATTCGGACAGCGCCTACATAACAGGCCAGACCAGTTCTTTTATGGGGTTTCCCACCACGTCCGGAGCTTTTGACATCAGCCACAACGGCCAATCAGACGCCTTTGTGGTCAAGCTGAACTCACAGGGTACCGAGTTCGAGTATGCCACCTACCTTGGCAGCAGTGGCATGGAAGGGGGCTATGGCATCAGTGTCGATGACGCAGGAAATGCCTTCGCAATCGGAATGACCACATCCACCGATTTCCCGATGTCGCCCAATGGGTTCGACACAAGTTTTAACGGTGGCTACTGGGACGCTTTTGTGGTCAAGTTCAATGCGGCCGGCTCTGAACTGGCCAATTCTACCTTCTTAGGTGGCAGCGGCAGCGAGGATGGTTATGCTATCTTCGTGGACGGGGCCGGCGGCGCCCATGTAACAGGCGCTACTACTTCCAATGACTTTCCCACCACAGCGGGCGTCTTCGGACCAAGCGCCTATGGCGAAGGCGATGTCTTCGTGGCCAGATTAGCGATGGGACCAACCAGCACCCCCACATCAACGCCAACCAACTCGCCAACGGCAACTCACACACCGACGATGACACCGACGCACACTCCTACCGCCATTGCAACACCGACGCATACACCAACCGCGACGTCGACTGCAACGGTACAACCTGCGCCGCACATCTATCTGCCGCTCATTTACCGGCTTGAGTGAGCCACACAGAATGGTAAGAACACGATCTTGGCTGCCATCCTTGTGCGTGATTCACCAGACCGCTCACCAGTGTTGGCACACCGGCAAGTGGTCGAAGCCTGCGGCATCGGCCCGGATGGCGCCATCCTGGGCAGCGCCTTTGCGTTCGAACCGGCCCAATTCGGGAACGGCTACGTGCGTGAGGCACCAGGCACGAACTACATCACCTGGCCCGTGCGCCCAAAGCGCTTCTAATGTACAGAGAATTGCCAAGACCGTGGAGCCGTGTTTTCCAAGTTCTACCAATGGTCGTCGATGCTGACCATGGAACAAATGCCTTAGGACACACTCTGTAAGACATGGACCAGAAAAGGGGAGGGATCAAACCGAACCCAGGACATGTTCAATTGAGCACTGTTCTTGCTTAGGCGCACGCGCTAGAGTTATACTGTACTCTTGAAGGGGGATTACTACATGGACCGGCAACCTCATCTCTCAGCGTCAGATCGACGCGCTGAAACTTGAAGCCTTACGCACCTACTTCGACTTCCGTGGGGGCCGGCCCACCGCCGAGAGCGTGGCCGAGAAGCTGGGCATCCCGGTGCGCACCGTGCGCGAGTGGCTGGCCGACAACTCGAACGCCGAGATCCTGGACGAGATCGTCCCGCTTTGGCCCAACATCGGCAGCGCGCGCCAATACGCCTCCGACCACGTGCAGGAGGCGCTGCAGACCATGGTCGAGCTGATGCGGTCCGGCAAGAGCGAGAAGGTGCGCATGGACGCAGCCGCGACCCTGCTGGCGTTGGCCGGTGTGCGTCCTACGGACGGGACGGTTGAGGAGAGACCAGCTCAGGGTGAGGCGCAGCGGCCGGCGGTGCTACTCAACCTGTTTCTGGGCGGGGGCAGCGAGCCGGTGCGCGTCGTCGAGAGCCAAGCGCGACCAGCGGGCAAGCCGGTGTGGCTGGCGGGCGAAGCGATACGGCAGCTCGCGGAACCGGGCTCCGGCGAGTAAATGGTGCGCCACAACCGGGTTCCGCGCTGGAGCGACGAGGCCGCGCAGATCGTACTACGATCCTTCCCATCGCCCCACTAGAAAGCCCTCGGACAGCAACGTCCGAGGGCTTTTGTATGGCGCTTACGCCGGGAGCGCAGTCAGAATCTCGTCCAGGATCAGCGCGGAACGGTGCGCACCGAGTCGCAGCCGAAGAACTTATGCACGTTGCCCAGGCCGTCAGTCCATTCGCCTTTGACGCATG
>JBFYTD010000444.1:0-3171 GCA_041300885.1 Anaerolineae bacterium
AAGCAGATGGCCGTGGCCGGCGCGGCCGAGCGGGCCTATGGCTACGGCATGCCGGGCGTAAGCTTCGACGGCAATGACTTCTTCGAGAGCTACAACGTCACCCGCGAGGCGGTCGAGCGGGCGCGGCGCGGCGACGGTCCCACCCTGCTGGAGGCCATCACCACTCGCTTGACCGCCCACTCCAGCGACGACGACGACCGCACCTACCGCGACCGGGCCGACCTGGAGGCTCAGAAGCGGCGCGACCCCTTGCCCCGACTAGCCGGTGAGCTGCAGCAGCGCGGCCTGCTGGACGACGCAGCCCTGCGCCGCATCGAGCAGGAGGTCATGGCCGAGATCGACCAGGCCCAGGAAGAGGCGCTGAGGGCGCCCTATCCCCAGCCGGAAGACGCGCTGTTGGGTGTGTTCGAGCCAGGCAGTGTGGGCGACCGGGCAGTACGCGCCTGGCGCTGGCCCGGCCAGGCCAAGGAGAGCTGAGCATGGCCATCAAGAACATCCTCGAAACCATTCGCGACACTCTAGCCGAGGAGATGCGCCGCGACCCACGCATCGTCATCACCGGCGAAGACGTGGGGCCACGCGGCGGCGTCTTTCGCGCCACCCAGGGGTTGTTCGCCGAGTTCGGCCCTGACCGGGTGATCGACTCGCCTCTGTCAGAATCGTCGATCATCGCCGTGGGCATCGGCATGGCGTTGCACGGACTGCGACCGATCTGCGAGATCCAGTTCGCCGACTTCATCTTCCCAGCCATGAACCAGATCGTCAGCGAGGCGGGGCTGATGCGCTACCGCAGCTACGGCACATGGACTTGCCCGCTGGTGATCCGCGCCCCTTACGGCGGCGGCATCGGCGGTGGGCTGTACCACAGCCAGTCCATCGAGGCCACCTTCGCCCACTTTCCTGGCCTCTACGTGGTGGCGCCGGCTACCCCCTACGACGCCAAGGGGCTGCTGCGAGCCGCCTTGCAGGCCAACGACCCTGTGCTCTTCCTGGAGAACAAGAAGACCTACCGCCTGGTGAAGGGCGAAGCGCCCGATAGCCAATACGTCGTCCCGATCGGCCGGGCCGACGTCAAGCGGCGCGGCCGCGACCTGAGCGTATTCACCTACGGAATGATGCTGCACGAATGCCTCAAGGCAGCCGAGGAGCTGGCGGCCGACGGCGTCGAGGTCGAGGTGGTAGACCTGCGCACCATCTCTCCGCTGGACAAGGAGACGATCCTCGAATCGGTGGCCCGCACCAGCAAGGCGCTCGTCGTCCACGAGGACAACCTCTCCTTCGGCGTGGGCGCGGAGGTGGCCGCCCTGATCGCGGCCGAGGCCTTCCATGACCTGGACGCGCCGGTGCTGCGTTACGGCGCCCCCGACATACCCGGCGTGCCCTTCAGCCTGCCGATGCAGAGCTTCTTCATGCCGGATGCCAAGCGGATTGCGCAGTCCATGCGCTGGCTGGCGGAGTATTAGCGTAACCCGTAACCCGTAACCCGTAACCAGAAGATGCGCGCCGCTGGCACATTCCGGGTTACGAGTTACGCAGTACGAGTTACGTTCTCGCACACGACTTTCATACGAGGACGACCCATGGCAACCAACGTCATCATGCCCCAACTGGGCGAATCGGTGGTGGAAGGGACGATCAGCCGCTGGCTGGTGCAGGTGGGCGACACGGTGGAACAATACAGGCCGATCATGGAGGTCTCCACCGACAAGGTAGACACCGAGGTGCCTGCGCCGGTAGCCGGCGTGGTGCTCAAGCTCTATCATCCAGAGGGCGCCACGCTGCAAGCCGGCACGGTGATTGCGGCCATTGGCCAGCCGGGCGAGGCCGTGGCCGACCAGCCGGCCCGGGTCGATTTGCACGCGGCGGGCGCGACGGCGCAGGCTGAACCGGCGGCTGAGGTCGCGCCGGCCAAGCCGGCCGGCCGCGATCTGGGCCGCATCTCGCCGGTTGTGGCGCGCATCGCCCAGGAGCACAATGTGGACCTGAGCCAGGTGGCTGGCAGCGGCCGCGAGGGGCGCATCACCAAACAGGACGTGCTGGCTTACGTCGAAGCCCGCAGCCAAGGCCAAGCTGCCGCGCCCGCCACAGCCCCGACCGAGGAGGAGTTGCCCCCCTGGGAGCGGCCCGGCAGCGGCGACCTGTTCAAGCCCACCGACGATTTGCCGCTGTCCACTGGCGCAGCCGCGCCCGCAGCGGCTCCAGCCGCTCCGATTCGACCAGCAGTTGCACCCGCTGCCACGGGCGCCGAAGAGCAAATGGTGCCCCACACCCGCCTGCGCAAGCTGATCGCCGAGCATATGCTGGCCAGCCGGCGCACCTCGCCGCACGTGACCACGGTCATGGAGGCCGACATGAGCACGGTGGTAGCGCACCGCTCGGCGCACAAAGCCGAGTTTGCGGCCAAGGGGGTGGCGTTGACCTTCACGCCCTACTTCGTCCAGGCGGTGGTGGCTGCGCTCAAGGCCGTGCCGCGGGCCAACGCGATCTACCGGGAGGATGGCCTGCTGCTCAAGCGCCGCTACCACATCGGCATGGCCACGGCCATCGACGACGGGCTGGTGGTGCCGGTGATCCGCGACGCGGACGAGCTCAGCCTGCTGGGGCTGGCGCGCACGGTCAACGACCTGGCCCAGCGCGCCCGCGCCGGCCAGCTCAAGCCGGACGATATCCAGGGCTCGACCTTCACCATCACCAACCACGGCACAAGCGGCAGCTTGTTCGCGATGCCCATTATCAACCAGCCCAATGTGGGTATCCTGGGCGTCGGCGCGATCCAGAAGCGGCCGGTGGTGATCAGCCGCGGCCACCCCGTGGAGCCCAGCGGCGAGGACTACCTGGCCATCCGCCCGATGGTCTACCTGAGCTTCACCTTCGACCACCGCGTGCTGGACGGCGCGGCCGGCGATGCGTTTGTGGGGACGGTGAAGCGGGTGTTGGAGGGGTGGGGAAGGTCTGAATCACGGATTTGACGGATTACAGGATGACACGGATTTTGGAGCGCCCTATGCGCAGCGGCGCGTCTTCCGGCTCCGTGAAATCCGGTAATCCTTGGCAATCCGTGATGCAGACAGGAGAAGGTCTGAATCACGGATTAAACGGATTACCGGATGACACGGATTATAGCGGCAGTGCGCCTTCCGGCTCCGTGAAATCCATTAATCCGTGGCAATC
>JBFYTD010000445.1:0-3167 GCA_041300885.1 Anaerolineae bacterium
GGCGGCGGCGAAGTCGTCCCAGTCGGCCCACGTGCCCAGCTTCGGCTCCAGCCCCGTGTGCCCGCCGTGTTCGTTGCCGATGGCCCAGGGGCTGCCCACGTCGTCCGGCCCGGCCGTCAAGCTGTTGTTCTTGCCCTTGCGGAAGGCGTGGCCGATGGGATGGATCGGCGGCAGGTAGATCACGTCGAAGCCCAACGCCTTGATCCTCGGCAGCGCGCGGATGCTATCCTGCAAGGTGCCGTGCTGGCCAGGCACAGAGCTCTGCGAACGGGGAAAGAACTCGTACCAGGCGGCGAAGCGCGCGGCCGGCCGGGTCACCACAATCTCCAGATAAGGCGTGACCTCGGCGCCCTCGCGGCGGTCGGCGTAGGCGGCCATCAGCGCCTGCATGGCGTTGCCGGTGCCCAGCGCAATGGCGTCATCCTGCTGGCCGATATCCATCGCCGCCTCGATGGCGGCGATAATGCTGGTCATCTTGGCCTGATCTGCGCCCGCGGCCAGTCCGGCCGAGGTCTTGAGGATCGCGATGCCCTCCAGCAGCTCGCTGAGGAGCACCGCGCCGGGCAGGTTCTTCTTGCTGATTTCGTCGACCCACGACAGGTAGCGTTCGGCGTAGCCTTCGACCGTATATTCATAGCGGCCCAGCTCAGTGACGGTGAACTCGCCTCGCCAGCGGTCGTTGTCCCAGAAGGCCATGGGCGCGCTCTGCCACTCCGTCTCGCCCTGACAGCGGTACTTGATGGCCGCGGCCAGCTTGTCGTGGCCTTCCTTGTAGATGTCGGCGAAGACCACGACCTTCTCGCCGACCACACGCTTGATGGGATAGCGGCCGCAGTCTATCTGCGGCTCCACAGCTTCGATAATCACGCGGGGATAGTCATGAGGAAACATGGAATACTCCATACTTTGCAAAACTGGTTGATTGGTTGATTGGGTAATTGGTTGAGTGGGTGATTGCGCAATTGGCGCCGTGTTCAATCACCAGTCACCCAATCACCTAATCACCCAGTCACCCAATCAACGACTCATACAACGCCTTCGTCTGCTCGGCGATGCTGGACCAGCTAAACAGATCGCGCGCGCGCTGCTGGCCGGCCGCGGCCATCGCGTCGCACAACGCCGGGTCGTCCAGCACCTTGTTGATGGCGGCCGCCAGGTCGCGGGCGAACTTGTCGGGGTCCACCGGCTCGAAGGGCGCGACGGTGAGCTGCGTCACCGGCACCAGATAGCCCGTGACGCCGTCTACCACCACCTCTTTGATGCCGCCCACCGCGCTGGCCACCACGGACGTGCGGCAGGCCATGGCCTCCAGGTTGATGATGCCGAAGGGCTCGTAGATCGACGGGCAGCAGAAGACCGTGGCGTGGGTGTACATCTGGATCACGTCCGGCTTGCTGAGCATCTCCTGGATCCAGATCACATCCTGCCGGCCGCTGGCCCGCACCCGCTCCACCGCGGCCTCCATTTCGGCGGCGATCTCTTTGGTGTCCGGCGCGCCGGCGCAGAGCACGATCTGCACGCCGGGGTTGATGTACTGGATGGCGTTGACCAGGTGGACGATGCCCTTCTGGCGGGTGATGCGGCCCACAAAGAGCACGAAGGGCCGGGCCGGGTCCACGCCGTACCGCACCAGGGCGCTGGTCTCCGGCGTGGGCTTGTACTGCTCGACGTTGATGCCGTTGTAGATTACCTTCACCTTGGCCGGGTCCACGTCGAAATAGGCCAGCACATCCTGCTTGGTGCCCTCGGAGACGGCCACGATCGCGTCGGCCATCTCGATGGCGGTGCGCTCGATCCAGGACGAGAGGTCATAGCCGCGGCCGAGCTGCTCCCGCTTCCAGGGGCGCAGCGGCTCCAGCGAGTGGGTGGTCAGCACCAGGGGAATGCCGTAGAGCAGCTTGGCGAGGATGCCGCCGAAATGCGCGTACCAGGTGTGCACGTGCACCACGTCCGCGTCGACCGGGTCGCCCAGGCTGGCCAAATTGGCCTCCAGCGTGTCCAGCGCGCCGCTCAGCTTCTTGTCGACCGCAGCGAAGCTGCCCTCGGCGAAGGGATAGCCCTTGACGGCCAGATGGGCGTTCAGGACCGCGTCCTGGTCGCCGAACGCGCGCACCTCCACGTCCATCAGCTTGGACAGCTCCTCGGACAGATACTCGACATGCACGCCCGCGCCGCCGTAGACGTGGGGCGGGTACTCCCGGGTCAGAAACAGGGCTTTCATGGGGATTCCTTTGTGTGATTATAGGGCCGAAAGGATCGAGGCGGAGTGAACACCCCCAGGTGCGGGTTTTGCGCCCACAAGCCGCACCTGGGGGTGCTCGACTCCGCGTGAATTGTTCAGGGTACGTTGACGCCGATAGTATAGCAGCAAGCCGCCGTTGTGTGAAATGACGCCTTTGTGTTACAATAGCTGCCCAGAGGAAGTCTGACCTTGCCAACCACCAAACGTGGCGCTCCACCCATCAACTACGACGTATCAAGCTGGCGCACGCAAGAGCGTGCAGCCCAACGCTGGCAGCCAGGAGCCATCCCTGATCCGCCGCGGCTCTTGCGCGGCCAGTTTCTGGTCGGCGGCTTCCTGGACCTGGATAAACAGGGCCAGGGTGGCCTGCTGCCCGACGCCGTGCCCTGGCCCGAAGCGCCTTTCGTCCCCGCCAAGCTGGTGCGCAACCTCGGTCTGCGCCTGGGCGACTGGGTCGAAGCCATCGCGGTCGAGGATCGTTTTGGGCCGGCCGTGGAGACCGTCTGGCGGGTCAACGGGCACGGCGTACAGAATCTGGCCGGCCGGCCGGAGTTCAAGGACCTGGTTCCCATCCACCCGCGCGAGCAGATCGTGCTGGGCTTTCACCCGCGCGCGGTCACCGGCCGCCTGTTGGACCTGATTGCGCCCATCGGCCGCGGCCAGCGCGGGCTGATCGTTGCCCCGCCGCAGGCCGGCAAGACCACGGTGTTGGTGCATATCGCCGAAGGCGTCTCGGCCGACCCGGAGCTGGAGCTGGTGGTGCTGCTGGTGGGCGAACGGCCCGAGGAGGCAACCGAACTGCGCCGGGTGGTCGATGGCCTGGTGTTGGTGGCCGACCTGGACGCGCCCAACCGCGAGCAGACCGCCGTGGTGACGCTGGCCATGGCCCACGCGCGCCGGCTGACCGAGGAGGGCCGCCACGTGG
>JBFYTD010000446.1:0-3167 GCA_041300885.1 Anaerolineae bacterium
GCCGGCCGCCCTCAGCGGCGCGGCAATCGCGGCATGGATGCCGTCAGGGTACACCGCCGCCACGGCCGCGTGCTGCTTTTCGTGGCGGTATTCGTTCCAAACCAGGATACGTGGCAAAGTCGTCATGGATCGTCCTTCAGGTTGACTTGATTCGGTTACACCAGTGTCGTCGGCACGTTGAAGGCGCGCACGATCTCTTGCAGTTCCGCGCGCGTCAACCCCTCGGCTTTGGACCCGTTGACCAGGTCCATGGTCTCGTAGCGCGCGGCCGTCTCGGCGTACTCGATGCGGTCGGCCGCCTTGGTCACGGACTGGTCGGAGCGCGCCATCACGCCGTGTTTACTCCACAGCACGATGCGATGCGTGCGCAAGCCCTCGATGTTGGCGGTCATCAGAGCGGGCGAGCCGGGCAGCAGGTAGGGCAGGACCCCGATGCCTTCCGGCAGGTTGACGATGGTCTCGGGCTCCCAGCGCAGCAACTGGCGGTTCATGAAAGCCTCATCCCGGTACGCCGGCAGATGGCTGAGATAGGTCAGATGGGGCGGTTGGGCGTGAATCAGAGCATGAAAGTTGGTGCCGGTGGCCGCGACCTGGTCGTTGTGTACGGCCAGGTGCGAGTTGAACTCGCTGGTGGGGCGTGCGAACAAGCGGCGCGGCGAGGTGTAGATGGTCGCGCTCTGGCCGTCGGCGCCGATCACGACAGCAGCCAGGTTGGCGGCCGGGTCCTTGTAGATGTCGCGCAGGCGCCGGCCAGAGCCGGTGACCAGCACCAGCCGGCCTGCCAGCGCCGGGACCGCCTCGGGCAGATCCAGCGGCTGGATAGTGGGAAAGCGGCGGCGCACCTCCATCGGCCAGCCGATGCAGAGCGAGATGTTGCCGGCCGCGCCTTCGCTGGCGTCGATGTCACTGACCCGCTGGCCAGCTTCGCCCATGGCGAGGAGGAATTCGTCCAAGTCGGGGTAGGGTTGATCCAGAGCCACGATGGTACTCCTTGTTTTGTTCTTTCGTCGTAGTGAATTGCGGCGGCAAGTCAATTCAACCGCACCGGCTGCCCACCCTGCGCCGCCGACGCCTTGATCGCGTCGTACAGCCGGGCCATGCGCAAGCCTACCTCAGGCGGGCTGGGATTGGCCACTTCGCCGCGGCGCACGGCCTGGAACTGCTGCCAGACGCCGGTGGACGGGGGTGTCTTGACTGTGCGCAACTGACCCGCCCCGCTGCGCTGGATCTGCAACCTCTCGCCCCAGATGCCGGTTCGCAGAATCGCCTTGGAGCAGAAGACGCGAATATCGCTGGCGCACGAGGGAATCGCCTCGCCGCAGGCGTGCATCGTCACCCAGGCGCCGGAGCGCAGGCGGCCCATGACCATGCCCACGGTCTCCACCGGCCGGCCGTTGTCGTCCAACCAGGCAGCCACCTCGACGAACTCCTCGCCGGCCAGGTCCACCACGGTGTTGAGCATGTGCGCGCCGGTGTCGAACAGGAAGCCGCCGCCGGCCAACGCCGGGACCTGGCGCCAGGTGTCGACGGTGTTGGGACCCCAGTCCTGCCAGACCGTCGCGCTGATGCTGAGCAGCCGGCCCACCTCGCCGCTGCGCAGCATCGCCACCGCCTTGCGGATGCGCGGCGACAGGCTACCGGGAAAGGCCACCACCAGCAGCCGGCCGCTGCGCTCCTGCACGGCGATCAGGCTCTCTGCCTCGGCGCCGTTCAACACCATCGGCTTCTCCAGCAATACGTCCAGCCCGGCCTCCAGGCAGGCCACGGTCTGGTCGTGGTGATAGACGTGGGGCGTGATGATAAAGGCCGCATCCAGCGGGTACTCGGCCAGCAGGCGGGCCAGGTCGGGCTGGTTGGGCGGCGGCTCGAGGCCGGCATCGAGGTAGAGTTGGGCGCTGGCCGCATAGGCGGGCTCGGACGGCTCGCACATGACGGTGATCTCGCTGTTGTCGGCCTGTTTCATGATCTCGCGGATGTGGTAGCGCGCCATGCCGCCGCAGCCGATCATGGCGATGCGGGTTTTGGGGGGCATAAGGGATGATAGGGTCCTTTCCAATAGGTGGTGAGGCGTGATACGTGAAACGTAATGCGTGATGCGCAACGAGTAACTCGTAACTCAGAAAGGCAGTCCGCCATGCCGGGTTACGTGTTACGCATTACGGCGCAAGATGCTGTCCACCTGCCCGCCGTAGCCCTCGCCAAACAGGTTGAGGTGGTTGAGCAGATGGTAGAGTTGATAGAGTTCAATGCGTTCATCGCGACCGGGCACGGGCGGCCAAGCGGCGTCGTAGGCAGCGAAGAAGTCGGCCGGAAAGCCGCCGAACAGCCGGCACATGGCCAGCTCGGCCTCGCGGTCGCCGTAGTAAACGGCCGGATCGATCAACACCGGCTGGCCGGCCGCGTCCACCAGCCAGTTGCCGCCCCACAGGTCGCCATGCAGTAGGGACGGCTGGCAGGCGGCCTCGTCGATCCAACGGTCGAGCTGGCCAATCAGCCGCTCCAGCCGGCGGCGCCGTTCCGAGGGCATCAGCCCCTGCCGGCCAGCCAGCTCCATCTGGACGCCCAGCCGGCGCACCCCGTAGAACTCAATCCACATGGGCAGCCAACGGTTGTCCTGGGGCGTGGCGCCGCAGTAGTTGCCGTGGTCCAGGCCATAGGCCGGCGCCGTGGCGCGATGCAAATCAGCCAGTTGCTGGCCCAAGACCTCGCCCGCGGACCGTTGGTCGAGTAGCGCAGCATTGCCGGACCGTTGGTCGAGTAGCGCAGCGTATCGAGACCTCTGCTCGATCCACTCCACCACGATGTAGGCCGGCAGGGCGTCTGGCTGGGCTGCGCCATGGGCCACAACACCAGGCACACGCACGGCCTGCGCCGAGGCCAGCAGCGCCAGCCCAGCCGCCTCGGCCTCGAACATCTCCAGCCAGCCGGGCTGCGCCCGCGGGGGCCGCCACTGCCACTTAACCAGGTATGCCTGACCGCCGGAGTCGACCCGCGCGGCCTGGCTGATGTCACCGCCGCCCACGGGCTGCACAGCACTCAACTCCATGTTCAGTTGTACTGTGAGGAGTGCGGCCAGGGCCGCTGGCAGCGCCATCTTACAACCCGTGTTCCTGCCGAATGTGATCCAGCAAACCGAGGCTGGCCACAGTAACCAGCTCGTAAACGGT
>JBFYTD010000447.1:0-3163 GCA_041300885.1 Anaerolineae bacterium
CAGCGCTGAGACCCTCGAACCAATCCTGGCCAGCCTGCACGGTCGGCCGCGTGTCCGGCAGTCCCTTGAAGCCCAGCGCCTCCCAGGACTTGGTCACTGGCACCATCGCACAGCGGCCGTTATGGTGATCGTTTAACACCTCGTCAGGCTTGTGCAGCGTGCCGTGCATCGAAATACATGACATGCAGGTGCGGCCATCGTCAAGTTTGGCGTGCCAGATCCATCCCTCGACGATATCGTTGTTGGCCACGTAGGCTGCGCGGCTGGCCTCTCGATAGGCCCACAGTTGCGCCGTCCTGGCCGTGCGCAGCGCCCACGCCAGCCCCTGGCCCAGTTCCCTGGCCATGTAGGCCGCCACCCTGCGCGGGTTCCAGCCCAGCGCAATGCCGCGCAGCAGCGCCTTGCTGACTTGCTCTGCCACCGCCGCGCCCAACTGCGAGGTCAGGCTCTCGTTCAAGGGCGAGCCAGGCTGGAGGAAGCCCAGCATCCGCAACACCGCCTCCGCTGGCAGCCGGTTCCAGTTCAGCCGGATCGCATCGGCCAACGGTTTCGGGATGCCCGCCAGCGTCAACTGCTCCGCGTGCTGGAGGCCGAGCGCAACCTGCTCAGCGATCTGGGCCTGCAAGTCCGTGGCCACGAACGCGCCAAACTTGTCGATCTCCCTGGCGATCTGCGCCTTGAGCGACTTCCAGCGCGCCAACTGCGCCACCTTCCAAGCCTTGGGTTCATCCATCAGCGCCAGCTCCGCCGCCAGCGCGTCGATCTGATCCTGGAGGTCCCGGGCGATCTGGGCGTAGGCTTGCACATAGCGCATGGCCTGCTGCCGTTCCCCGCGCAGCAACTGCTCTCGGAACTGCTGCGCGGCATCGATCACCGGATGGTCAGGCATCGATCACCGCCAGAATGCTCTTGTGCATCCAGCCCCGGAACTTCACCGGCAGCCAGTCGCCGTCCGGCGTCCGCTCTTGGTCATCGCTCACGATCTGGCCGCGCTGCAAGGTCACCACCACCCGCGCGTCCATGCTCCCCTCCTCGCGCATATTGCCCACGGCCACACCATTAGCGGGCTCGACCCGATACTGCTTCTTAGCCATCGCTCACCACCTTCCTCAGCACCGCATGGATGTTCACCAGGTCGATCCCGAGCTGCTCGATCTCCCACTTGCGCGCCGTGTAGAAGCCATACTTCTGGCCCCAGCCCGTGCGCGGGTCCAGGTAGTGGAAGCTCTCCGGGTGATAGCACCGCACGTGCGTCGGGTCGATCACCGCGTTCGGCGAGTTCCACATCGGCGTGCGCACCGTCACCACACCGCCCGGCCGTAGCACCCGCCATGCCTCGTCGAAGAAGCCGATGAAACCCAGGTGGAGGTGCTCCAGCAGGTCCTGTGCCAGCACCTGGTCAAAGCTGCCATCAGCCCATGGCCATGGCGTCCGCTCCAGGTCCCAACCCACATCCACCCACGGCGAATGCTGCACCAGATCATGGTTGACGGCGCCGTCGGCCGGATCATTGCCGCAGCCCAGGTTGAGCGTGTCCATCACCCCTCCCCCTGCCAGACTCGCAGCGGTTGCGCCCGTTCCCAGCTTCTGTTGCCCCAGGCGCTCTCCCGCTCGCCGATGTGGTCGGTCAGGTCCAGGGCCGCCAGCTTGTAGCCGCGCGCCTGCAAGTCCCGGCACACCGCCAGATCCTCGCCGCCCGTCTGGTCAGCCAGCGGCCCCACGATCTGCCGCCAATGCCGCGCAGGAAACGACCACGAAGACCCCGGCGCCGTCGCCCGCATCAGCGTCCGCTCGCCGCCGATCAATACCTCCTCCAGCACCGTGTTCCACGGATAGTCCGGCTCCCAGTTCAGCGAGGCCAGCCCAACCTCCTGCGGCGCCGCCTGCCAAAACCTCACCAAGCGCGGCAGCCAGCCCGACCGATATCGATAGTCATCTGCCGAGAACACGATCAGATTGCATCCGGTGGCCACCGCCATGTCGATGGCCGTGTTCATGCTGTGTCCCACAGTCACCCGGTTCTCGAAGAGAAAGCTGTCTGGCTTATGGGCCACCCATGCCCGTTGCTCCTCATCGCTTGACCCGCCATCCACCAGCACCCGCCTGAACGGATGCACCGGCGGACCGTCCATGCTGGCCAGCGTCTCACGTAGCAGGTGAAACCGGTTGAACGTCAGGACCGCAACGCAAACTGTGAAGTATTCCATACGCCAAAGGCCTCCTTTGCCACCCGTCGGTTGAACGATGACCGCCCGGCCCGGTATGTGATGGGCCGCTCGATCACCCGCAGCCCCAGCCAGCGCGCAGCCAGCAAGACCTCGATCTGCCAGCCGTGCATCGTCGCCGTGTAGTTGCATCTGGACAGCTTGCGCAGGGCCGGCGCGCTGAAAGCACGATAGCCCGAAGTCCAATCGCTAATCCCGGTTAACGCGTGGCCATGCCGCACATTACACGCCAGCGCAGCCGCCCGGCTCAGCCACTGGCGCCGTAGGTTGCCCTCGTAGCTGGCCCCCTCGCAGAACCTGGACCCGATCACCACATCCGCCACGGCCAACCCGTCCAGCAAGTTCTGCGCCTGCCCGGCGAAATGCGAACCGCCCGCGTCCAGTTGCACCACGCGCTCAGCCCCTTCGCCCAGCGCCCAGCGCCAGCCCTCGACGAGTGACGGCCCGATCCCGCGCCGCAACGTGTGGTCGATCACATGCGCGCCCGCGTGCCGCGCAGTGTACGGCGTCTCGTCGTCGCTGGCGTCGTCCACCACGCACACCCGCAGCCCGCGCTCGCGCAGCCCATGCACCAGGCCGCCGATGCTCTGCTCCTCGTTCAACGTCGTGATCACAGCGACTGCATTCATCATTCCTTGTCCGTGTGCTCGTACCATTCGAGATCCCAGTTGATGAAGTTGGCCGCGTTGCTGACAGCGTTCACGATCTGCAGGGCATAGGTCGTGTTCTGCTTGGCGACCCACTCGTTCTCTGCCCGCTGGCCGCCTCCCAGATCGCGCCCGCTGCCCCAATGCCACGTCTGCAACAGCGCCGTGCCAATCGTGCCAGGGGAAGCCGTACCTGGAGCGGCGCCCTGATAGACAAGGCAGGTGGGAGCACCGGCGTTGTTGCGGTTCCGGTTGTATGCCGTGACCGCCGTGCCAATGGTGCCCCCGTGC
>JBFYTD010000448.1:0-3162 GCA_041300885.1 Anaerolineae bacterium
GGCTGCGCCGGTCATACGCTCCATAATCAGGCGCTCCTCGGCCCGGTTGGGGTAGTCCACCCGCGCCTTGAGCATGAAGCGGTCGACCTGGGCCTCGGGCAGGGGGTAGGTGCCCTCCTGCTCGATGGGGTTCATGGTGGCCATGACCAGGAACAGATCGTCCATCTTGTAGGTCGTGTCGCCGATGGTCACCTGTCGTTCCTGCATAGCCTCCAGCAGTGCGCTCTGCACCTTGGCCGGCGCGCGGTTGATCTCGTCGGCCAGCACCAGGTTGGCGAAAACCGGGCCCTGATGCACCGTGAACTCGACCGTGCGCGGGTTGTAGATCTGCGTGCCCACCAGGTCGGCCGGCAGCAGGTCGGGCGTGAACTGGATGCGGGAGAAGTCAGCCTGGATGGCCTGAGCGACGGTCTTGATCAGCAGCGTCTTGGCCAGGCCCGGCACACCCTCCAGCAGCACGTGGCCGTCGGCCAGCAGGGCGATCAGCACCCGCTCGACCAGGGCCTCCTGGCCCACCATAACCTTGTTGATCTCGCCCAGCAGCGCGGGGATGAAGCCGGCCTCCTGCTGGATGGCGCTGTTCAGCTCGCGCACGTAGCTGCTGTGGGCGCCGTTGCTACCGTTGTAGCCGTTGCCGTTGACCGGCGGCGTCATCGTGTTCACCGGGCGGGTGAGGGTCATATCCATGGTCAGGTCTCCTGTCAGGCAGAGAATGCGGGATGAGTGCAGGGGCGCAGCGACTGCGCCCCACGGATTACGCTGTTTGCCTGATAGTTTAGCAGCCTGGGGGTAGTTTTGGCCTTAAGGCTGGCTGGTGTTTGTCTTAAGGGAGTCTTAAGCCATACATGGCCCCAGACTGGAACACAACCCACAGAAGTTAATTAGACCAGTCGTTATAATTCCGGGCATGGCAAGAACCGTTGCAAGCCCCGCCCGCGAGCAGTTCATCGAGGCCACCTGCGAGTTGCTGGAGGCCCAGGGCTACCACGCCACCGGCCTGAACCAGATTGTGGCCGAGAGCGGCGCGCCCAAGGGGTCGCTCTATCACTACTTCCCCGACGGCAAGGAGGAGCTGGCGGCCGCGGCCATCGAACGCACCGGCCGCGACCTGGCCGGCCGCGTCGAAGCGGGTCTTGGCTCGCACGACGACCCCGCCGCGGCCGTGCAATTCCTGGCCCAGCGCATCGCCGACGCGGTCGAGCAGTCGGGTTTTCGCGCCGGCGGGCCGCTGACCACGGTCGCCATGGAGACAGCCACGTCCAGCCCACGGCTCAACCTGGCCTGCCGCGCGGCCTACGACCAACTGCAAGCGGCCTTCGCCGCCAGGCTGGAGGCCAACGGCTACACGTCGCAGCGGGCAGCCGAGCTGGCGACTTTCATCACCGCGGCCATCGAAGGCGGCATCATCCTTAGCCGCACGTATCACAGCGGCGACCCGCTGCGCCGCGTCGGCCAGGATCTGGTCGCCCTGCTGGCGGCCTCGGCGGTATCACAGCCGCCGGGCGTGAAGAACAGCGAATAGACGTGCAACTGACCAGCGCGTTTTGCCGTGGCGCTCTTGGCATCTTGGCGCCAGATCAAACCATCCCAGCGAAAGAGATTTCATCGAATGACTGCTCAAACAACACCATCTACCCAACCGGCTAAGCTCACCGGCAAGCAAATCGCGATCAACGGCCTGCTGGCCATTGGCGTGGCCATCGGCGCCAATGTGGTCGCCCGCTTCATCCTGGGCGCGCTGGTGACCATCCCGGCCGACTTTCCGCCCATGCAACTGCCAGCCATTGCCTTCTTCACGGCGCTGTATGGCGTCGGCGCCACGGTGGTCTACTGGCTGATCAACCGCTTAGCCAGCAACCCGCCGCGCGTTTGGCGGATCGTTGTGATCATCGGGATCGTGCTGACGGCGCTGCCCAACCTGGCGCTGGCGGCCAACCCGGCAGCCGCGCCCTTCCCTGGCGGCACCTCCCAGCTCTTCTCGCTGCTGCTGGTCTACCACGTGGTGGCCGGCCTTATCTACTTCTTCCTGATTCCGCGCCGCCGCTGATGGTTTCGGAGACTGCAATGCAAATCGATCTCTTCCACGACACCGCCTGCCCCTGGTGCCGCATCGGCAAGCGTCACCTGCAACTGGCCCTGGCCCAGTGGGACGGCGAGCCGGTGCAGGTGCGCTATCGCACTTTCTTCCTGAACGAGCGTATCCCGGCGGCCGGCGAGGACTTCAAGCCCTACATGAACGCCAAGGTCGGCGGCCGCATCCCGCTGGAGCAGATGTTCGCCGGGCCGGGCCAGGCCGGCGAGCGGGTCGGGCTGCGCTTCGACTTCGAGGCCATCACTCGCGCGCCCAACACGCTGCTGTCGCACCGCTTGATTGCGCTGGCGCCTGATAGCCACAAGGAGGCTGTGATCGACGCGGTCTACGCCGCCTACTTCGAGCAGGGCCGCGACATTGGCGACCTGGAGGTGCTGGTGGACATCGCCGGCGCGGCCGGGCTAGACCGCGCTGCCCTGCGCGACTTGCTGGTGAGCGACGCCGCGAAGGAGCAGGTGCTGGCTGACGCGCAGTGGGCGCAGCAGGCCGGCATCAGCGGCGTGCCCTTCTTCATCGTCAACAACAAGTACGCATGGAGCGGCGCACAGCCGCCCGACGCCATCCTGCAGATGTTGAGACAGATCGATGGAAGCAATAGCTGACCCCAAAGACCTGGTGCGGCGCAGCTACGACCAGATCTCCTACGCCTACCGGGGCGACAGCCTCCCGCGCGACCGCAACTACTTCCGCTGGCTGGAGGAGCTCACCCCACTGTTGCAGCCGGGCGACGCGGTGCTGGACCTGGGCTGCGGCTGCGGCGTGCCGGTAGCCCAGGAGTTGGCGCGGCAGTTTGTCGTCACCGGCGTGGACATCTCATCCGTGCAGGTCGAGCGGGCGCGCGGGCTGGTCCCCCAGGCCACCTTCATCTGCGCCGACATGGCCGGCGTGGACTTCGCACCCCGGTCCTTCGCCGCCATCGTGTCGTTCTACGCGTTGATCCATCTGCCGCTGGCCGAGCAGCGCCCGCTGCTGGCGCGCTGCTGCGACTGGCTGCAACCCGGCGGCCTGTTGATGGCCATCGTCGGTCACAGCGCCTGGACCGGCATGGAGGAAGACTGGCACGGCGCGCC
>JBFYTD010000044.1:0-8929 GCA_041300885.1 Anaerolineae bacterium
TTGTCGCCGAAATCCAGCCGATTGATGAACCCACCATAGAGCTGCTGAAGCTCGAACACGGTCTGGAGGAACATGTGCAGTTGGGTTTCGGTGCGCACAGTCGGCAAAGCCACGAAGACGTTGATCACCCAGCGAAACTCGCCGGAGTGTTCCTGGGTCAGGACGGAGACGGGGAAGTAGCGGCTGAGGGTGGCAAGGTCTGGCGCGACTGGCGGCGATGGTTGGCCTGCCGGCAGCTCGGCGTGGATGCCAACCACGCGGCCAATCTCTCCGTTGGCCTCGACGGTCACTGTATCGGCCAGGAGGCGGCGGGCCGCCTGGCTCAGCATGATGTCGCCGGCGCGGGCGTGATGCTCGGCTTCGGCGCACGCGTCAATGGCGTCGCCGCGGAAGTAGTACACGGCCCGCTGATCATCGGACGAACGCACGATGCCCCATTGCAGCGCGCCGAATGCCAAGCCGACTTTAACGCCCATCGGGAAGGGGCCGTAGGGCGAGTCGTGGACGGGATGCTCCTGGCTGGCCGCCTGGATGCGCACTGCGGCGGCCAGTGCGTTCCTGGTCGCGTCCAGGTCGCTGCCGTTCTCGCTCACCGGGAAGATGGCCGTGAACGCATCGCCAGCCTGGTTTGACACGAAGCCGCCGTGGTGAAACACAGCGTCGATGGCCGGATCAAGGGCCGCGCGCATGATGTTGGCGCTGACCTCTGCCCCGTGCTGGCCGTGCGCCATCAGGGCATCTGTCATTGCGCTGAATCCAGAGATATCGACGAAGAGCGCGGCGGCGCTCATCTCCCCCCGGAGCACGCCGCGCCGGTGCTGCTCCAAAATGAAGCGCGGCGCCATGGGGTGGATCATTGGCGGTGTTTGGGGCTGAGGCGTTGTCATAACACGCGTCTCGTTACAGGTTTCATTGGCATCTCCTGAAGGTCACAGAGAGCACGGAGAAGACACAGAGAACACAGAGAAGAAACAGAGCCCTCTCCCTCTTCTCTGCGCTCTCTGTGTCTCCTCTGCGAACTCTGTGTAGCTCCGAGGTTGGTCGTTTGCGCCAGACGCGCTATCATAACACCGAGGAGTGCTACAGATGCGCTATCTTGCTATGTTTTTCGTTACACTGGCGGTCGTTGCTGCTGCCCTGCGGCGTCTGGCGCTGACCTATGTCCCGCCGTCGCAGCGGCTGCGGCCGGCTGACGTGATCATCGCTCTGGGCCATCCGGCTAACCCAGACGGCAGCCCCAGCCCGGCTATGCGCGAGCAGGTGGCGCTGGCGGCGGCGTTGTATCGGGCTGGCCTGGCGCGGGCCCTGCTGTTCACCGGCGGCGCCGTACACAACGAATACGTTGAGGCGCAGGTTATGGCCGGGCTGGCTGTGGCGCAGGGCGTCCCGGCGGCTGCCTTGGTCACGGAGACGCACGCACGCGACACCTTCGAGAACGCCCGCTACTGCCGGCAGATCATGCAGCAACGCGGCTGGCAAGACGCCATCGTCGTCACCACGCCCTACCACGCGCGCCGCGCCCGCCGTATCTTCCACCTGGCCGGCATCCCGCACCAGACGGTTTATGCTGCGCAGAGCTATGAGCTTGCGTCGTGGCCGGAGCGCTTTCACGCTCTGCGCTACGACCTGCTGGGCCATGTCTGGCTGCTTGCGTCGCAGTGGTTTGGCCTGGACCCATCATGGTGGGCCAAGCGGCGAACAGAGCGTACACCGCGCGGTGGAGGAGCCCTGGGACGGCCGCGCGTTCGTAGTGACGGCTGATCAACCCATGTTACCCAGGCGCCTCTAGTGAGTCACATCCAGACGGTTTCATGGTCTGAATCTGCCCAAAGGCCAGGCAGAGTGCGGCAACATCGAGCTTAGACTCCAGCGCAAAAATCGTAGCGCAAGATGCCATCTTGCGGCACAGCGGCTGTGCAGAATGTAGCGCAAGATGGCATCTTGCACTCCGGCGGCAGCGCACACAAATCTACCAGTCGGCTTTTAGATCACAATAACTCCACGGCCAGTCTTGCCATTCTTCCACGAGTCCCGCTTTGACGGGGTTATTCAGCACGTAGTCCACGATCCTTCGGTATTGGTCCAGATCCCGCACAACGTGGTCATAGCTTTCGTGTTGCCAGAAATCCCCTGTGCGCCCCAGGATCAGGTTGGCCTGGCGAGCAGTATGGCGTTTCAGGGAATGCATGATCGACGCCAATGAATGAAAAACACCATCTTCCGTGGCAAGCGGCGTGAAAACAACATGGCTGTGATTAGGCATGATGCAGAACGCGTGTAGGTCATAGACGCGGCCATGGCGATAGTGCAGGCTATCGACAACCATCTGGGCTATTCTGGGATCATCCAGCCAGCGTGGGCTGCCAACGCACGCATCCAAGGCAGCATCCCATTTAGCGAAGGCGCGTCGCTGCGCAAGAGAGATTTGCTCGTCACGCTCGAGCGACTGGGGTTGACGCTTCAGAGCCGCCATTGCTAGCTCGTAATTCTCTGCCAGTTGCTTAAGCGCGGTCTGCGGTATCGAGCCGGCCAGGCGGAATGTTACGAATAGGGTGGCCTGTTCCGGTTGGTAGTGAGGCAGGTTGCGGCGGTAGTTGAAACGATAGTCTAGCATGTCATCACTGTGCAAGATGCCATCTTGCGGTACAGCGGAAGTGCAGAATGTAGCGCAAGATGCCATCTTGCGGTACAGCAGAAGTGCAGCATGTAGCGCAAGATGCCATCTTGCACTCCGGCTGCTGCGCAAGCATGTTAGCGCAAGATGCCATCTTGCGGTACAGCGGAAGTGCAGCATGTAGCGCAAGATGCCATCTTGCACTCCGGCTGCTGCGCAAGAAGGGAGCGCAAGATGGTATCTTGCGGTGACTACTGCGCCCACGGCCAGCCGGCCACTGCCCAGTCGCCTTCGGGCCAGATGTCCACGACCTCACGGGCGGGCCCGTCCTCGGCGAACTGCATCAGATACAGCTTGGCGTACAGCCCGCGCTGGGCCAGCAACTCGTCGTGCGTGCCTATCTCGACGACGCGGCCGCCGTCCATGACGATCACCCGATGCGCGGCCTGGATGGTGCTCAGGCGGTGTGCGATGATCAGTGTGGTGCGGTTGGCCATCAGCCGCTCCAGCGCAGCCTGCACGAAGCGCTCGGACTCGTTGTCCAGCGAGCTGGTGGCCTCGTCCAGCAGCAGGATGGCCGGGTCCTTGAGGATGGCGCGGGCGATGGAGACGCGCTGGCGCTGGCCGCCGCTCAGGTTAGCGCCCCGCTCGCCCACCAGGCTGTCGTAGCCCTGCGGCAGCGCCAGGATGAAGTCGTGGGCGTAGGCAGCCTGGGCCGCGGCCACGATCTCCTCCTCCGTGGCGTCCAGCCGGCCGTAGCGGATGTTCTCGCGCACCGAGCCGCCGAAGAGCAGGGTCTCCTGCGGCACCAGACCGATCTGGCTGCGCAGGCTGTGCTTGGTCACCGTGCGCAGGTCGATGCCGTCGATGCGCAGCACGCCCTGGTCGGGGTCATAGAAGCGGGGGATCAGGTTGCACAGGGTGGTCTTGCCCGCGCCGCTGGGGCCGACCAGCGCCACGATCTCGCCCGGCGCGATCTCCAGCGTGATGTCGCTCAGCACCTGCCCTTCGCCGTCGACCGCGTCCGGCGTCTGGTTGCTGCTGTAGCCAAAGGAAACGTCGTCGAAGGTGATGCGGCCCTGGATCGGCGGCATGGGCTGGGCATCGGGCGCCTCGACCACCGTCGGCTCCGTATCCATGATCTCGAAGACGCGGGTGATAGCGCCGGTGGCAGCGCGCAGCTCGGCGTACAGTCCGGCCAGATTGCCCATGCCGGCCGCAATCAGGAAGCCGTAGATCAAAAAGCTGGTCATCATGCCCGCGCTCATGGTCCCGGCGATCACCTGGCGGCCGCCGAACCAGAGGATGGCCGTCAGCGAGCCGAAGCCCAGCAGCAGCATCAGGCTGCCAAAGCCGGCGCGCGCGGCGATGGCCCGCAGAGCGGTGTTCAAGGTCAGGGTCAGCGCACCCTGATAGCGCTGGTTCTCGAATGGCTCGCGACTGAAGCTTTTGACCGTGCGGATGCCGCTCAGCCCCTCCTCCACGGTCACGGTGGCCGCGGCCAGTTGATCCTGCACCCGCTTGGCCAGGCGCTCCAGCGGCCGGCCAAAGAGGACTGCGGCGACGATCAGCGCCGGCACCAACACCAGAATGAAGACGGTCAACCCCGGGTTAAGGGTAAAGACGATCACCACCGAGCCGACCAGGGAAATGATCGAGCTGAGCAGGGTGGTGATGTTGGTGGTCAGCATGGCCCGCACCAGGGTTACGTCGTTGGAGATGCGCGAGATCAATTCGCCCACCCGGTGCTGGCTGTAATAGGCCAATGACAGCGTCAGCAGGCGTTGATAGAGGGCAGTGCGCAGGTCGTAGACGATGCGCTCGCCGATAACGCCGATGAAATAAGTCTGCACGAAGCCGGCCACGGCCATGACGCCGAACAGCCCCACCAGCAGCAGCGTGAAGCGGTTGAGCTGCGCCTGGTCGCCCTGTTCCAGCACGTCGCCGATGGTCTGGCCGATCAGCAGGGGAAAGGCCAGGCTGGCCGCGCTGCTGATGGCCAGGGCGACCAGGGCGATGAGGAGCTTGCCGCGGTGCGGGCGCAGATAGCCCAGCAGCCGCCGCCATGGCACCTGGCGGCTGGAGCGCAGCGGCTCGACCAGGCTGGGCATCAGCGTACCCATCCCCACTGCTGCGCCACCACGGTGATGTCGGTGGAGGTGATGTTGCCGTCGTTGTCCAGGTCTAGCCGCGCCGGGCAGGCGATCGAGCCTGGTAGTTGGTTCCAGCAGCCGGCCACCCGCTGCACATCGACTACATCCACGTCGTCGTCGCACGAAGCAGGATCGCTGTTGGCGGCATTGGGGTGCAGGTCAGCGAAGAAGCAGGTCAATTGGCCGGCGGCGGCGGCCTGCAAGGGGTTGGCGGCATAGCTTTGGTAGAGCGCGCCGGCCGCCTGGCTCAGCGGCTCAGCGAAGTAGAGCTGCTGGCGGATGGTCACCTGGCCGGCAAAGGGGGCGATCCTCACGCCGCTCTCGCCAAAAGCGCCGTCGGTCCCGTGGCAGTCGGCCGCCGTGGCGCTGGCGTTGTCCACGTAGTAGCTGAAGGCCGACGTGCCCACGGTCTGTACGCTGTTGAGCTGCACGACGCTGCCGTGGCTGCCGTTGAGCTGCGTCCAGGCGGCCAGCGTCGTGGGCACGCTGTCGGGCACGCCGTCGATAGGCACGCCTGCGGCAGCAATTGTGCCGGCGTGGAAGCGCGCCGGGCCGAAACCGCTCACAGCCGGGTTGCGCAGGTCCAGGCTGATGCGGAACTCGTCCAACGTAACGCCGGGCACGCCGATGCTGCCGGCGATGGCGCTCAGGTCGATGGGGCCGACGACGGTGCGCAGGCTGGCGGGGTAGACGGCCGAGCCGCTGCCGTCCACCGGGCCGCTGACATAGCGCACCGGGCGGTCGCCCGGCGGCAGGCCGGTGGGGAAGCTGGTGGTGTCGGTGATGAGGGCAAGGATGTCATCTTCGCAATATTGCACCGGAAAGATGACGACTCGTCCCTTAATGCTCAGATGGCTCTGGTCGACGATGTCCTGGCCAGAGCCGTTGAGTTCCAAGCCAGTCAGCCCCAGCGTCTCGCTGAAGTTGACCGTGGCCGCGAAGAAGGGGGTGGTGATGGTGTCGGCGGTGACGCCGATGTAGCCGGGACCGAACGCGGGCGCGAGCGTGGGCGAGCGGTAGACGTAAGCCCAGGCCGTCTCGCCGGGATGTAGCGGGTCGCTGATCAGCAGCTCATAGCGCGGGTAGGCCGTCGAGAGCGGATCGGCGATCCACTGGCCGGCCGGGGCCTGCTGGCCGGCGTCCTGAGCCAGGAAGGCCAGCTCGTCGGCAGGATTCAGGCTACCGTCGCCGGTAATGACGTAGGTGTTGCTGATCGGGTCCACCTCGTCGATCTGGAAGGGGATTTGCTGCCAGGCCGCGCCGTCGAAGCGGTAGACAAAGATCTCGTCCAGCGGTGCGCCGGCCAGGGCAGGTAGGGCCGCGCCGTTGATCACCACGACCTCGCGCTGGCGCGTGAGCGTATTGGCCGGTTCTGCGGTCGCTGTAGCGGCGCCGAGCGCCGCCAGGAGCAGTAACGAAAGGAACAGGCCCAGGGTCAGGGTAGAAAATCGCTGGTTCATAGTCAACTCCACCTTGGCAGGCGCTAAAGAAAGCATGACGCGATTATACGATACAAGCCTGCGGCTGCCAAGTAGGTCCGGCTACCAGCCGGACATCTCGTCACGTTGTCTTCAGATTGACGAACCATTAACGAAAGACAATGCTTGTGAAACGCCGCCCAAGTCCAGCGTTTGTACTTGACTTTTCCTGCGCCGGGCGCTATAATGCGCGCTGCTTCACAACCAATTCGACGAGGGCTGGCGCCCCGGGGGACGCCGCCCTGTTGCGCCTTTCTCGCAAGGATTGCGAGCTTTGTGTCGTATTGAAAGGAGTCGTGTATGGCAAGCGCAGTAGCTTCCATCTGGCAAGGCATCACCTACCGTGGCAAGGAAGGGCATTACGCCTGGCTGCTGCACCGGGCAGGCGGCCTTGGCATCGTTCTGTTCCTTTTCCTCCACATCCTCGACATCTTCCTGGTCGGCGTTGGCGAGGACGTCTTCGAGTTCTTTCTCTTCATCTACCACTCGGCCCCGGCCAAGGTGTTCGTGATGGCGCTGTTGTTCGGCGTGTTCTTTCACGCCTTCAACGGGGTGCGCATTATTTTGGTTGACTTCTGGCCGGACAAGTTCTCCAATATGAAGATGCAACGCACCTTGTTCCGCCTGGTAGTGTTGGTGACGCTGATCTTCTTCATCCCGACGGCCATCATCACCGTGGCCCCCATCTTCGGCGTCGAGCTGGCGTTGAGCCAGTTCTTTGGAGGGTGAGCGCCATGTCAGCTATTTCACGACTTAAATACGGCAGCCCCAACCGCTTCGAGGTGCTCTCCTGGTACTTCATGCGCGTCAGCGGCGCAGTGCTGCTGCTGGTAGCCGTCCTGCACCTGCTGATCATGCACGTCTGGTACGGCGTCGATGCCATCGACTACCGCTTCGTGGTCGGCCGCTGGGCCAGCCCCGTGGTGCAGGTCTACGATCTGGCGCTGCTGCTGTTCGCCATGATCCATGGCGTCAACGGCACCCGCTGGGTGATCGACGACTACGTCCACAGCCGCGGCTGGAATCTGACTCTCAAGTCCGCGCTCTACGTGCTGGCTTTGATCTTCATCCTCATGGGCGCCACGGTCATCTTCACCTTCGACCCCGGCACCTCTGAGACTGCTCTAAACGCTGTTGCAGCGGCGTTGACCCGCTAGAAAGGCGCACAATAATGAACTACCACAAGTTCGATGCAGTCATCGTTGGCGCCGGAGGCGCCGGGCTGATGGCCGCGCTGTACGCCTCCAAAAGCGCCAACGTGGCCGTGGTCAGCAAGCTCTATCCCACCCGCTCGCACACCGGCACGGCCCAGGGCGGTATTGGCGCGGCCTTGGGCAACCTGGAGGAGGACCACTGGGAGTGGCACGCCTTCGACACGGTCAAGGGCGGCGACTACCTGGTGGACCAGGACGCAGCCGACATCATGTGCAAGGACGCGGTCGATATCGTGCTGGAGCTGGAGCACATGGGCCTGCCCTTCGACCGCACGCCCGACGGCAAGATCTCGCAGCGGCCCTTCGGCGGCCATACCAACAACGTCACCAAGCAGCCGGTGCGCCGCGCGGCCCACGCAGCCGACCGCACCGGCCACATGATCCTGCAAACTCTCTACCAGCAGTGCATCAAGAACGACGTACAGTTCTACGACGAGTACCAGTTCATGGACCTGCTGGTCAGCGAGGGACGGGTGGCCGGCATCGTCGCCTACCACATCGACAGCGGCGAGCTGCACGTCTTCCACGCCAAGGCCGTCTTCTTCGCCAGCGGCGGCTGGGGCCGGCTGTGGAACATCACATCCAACGCTCACTCGCTGACCGGCGACGCGCCGGCCGTGCTGCTGCGCAAGGGCTATCCGCTGGAGGACATGGAGTTCTTCCAGTTCCACCCCACCGGCATCTACAAGATGGGCATCCTCATCACCGAGGGGGTGCGCGGCGAGGGCGGCGTGCTGATCAACGGCAAGGGCGAGCGCTTTATGCTCAAATACGCGCCGACGATCAAGGACCTGGCCAGCCGCGACGTGATCTCGCGCGCCATCTACCTGGAGATCGCCGAGGGCCGCGGCATCAACGGCCAGGACTACGTGTATCTGGACGTGCGGCCGGAGGTGGTCAACAAGTACCTGGCCGAGGACGGCAAGACCAACCCTGATGGCTCGCCGCGCAGCATCACCGCGGCCGACATCGAGAAGAAGCTGCCCGACATCGCCGACTTCTGCCGCACTTACCTGGACGTGGACCCGGTCAAGCAGCCGATGCCGATCCAGCCGACCGCGCACTACGCCATGGGCGGCATTCCCACCGACGTGGATGGCCGCATCCTGGTGGACGCCGACAACACGCCGCTGCCGGGGGCCTACGCCGCCGGTGAGGTGGCCTGCGTCAGCGTCCATGGGGCGAACCGCTTGGGCACCAACTCGCTGGTGGACCTGGTGGTCTTCGGCAAGCGCGGCGGCATCGCTATGGCCGAGTACTGCAACCAGGTGGACCTGCCGCCGCTGCCGGAGAACCCGGAGGCCGGCGTGCAGGCCGAGCTGGCCAGCCTGATGGCCAACACGCAAGGCATCCCGGCTGCCAAGCTGCGCAAGTCGATGCAGGAAGTGATGATGATGAACGTGAGTGTCTTCCGCACCGACCAGTTGCTGAGCGAGGCGCTGGAGAGGGTGCGCGACCTCAAGCAGCAGT
>JBFYTD010000449.1:0-3158 GCA_041300885.1 Anaerolineae bacterium
GCCGCACATCGACGAGATCAGCTACACCCACGGCGCGATCATCGACCGCATCGGCTACCACGTGCGCGACTACTTTGTCAAGCAGTGGCCGCGCTTCGAGCACGAGCCGTGGGGCGTGCTGGCTCACTCTACCCACCTGCGCGGCGCAGGCGAGTACGACGCCGCTGCCGCCGTCGAGCGGCCGCGCATCCAGGTCACCCTGGCCACCGGCATCCCCGCAGCGCGCTGCCGCCAGGTCAACCTGGGCTACCGCGACCCGGCCAGCATCGACCCGGCTGCCTTCGCCGGCCGCGAGGCCGAGGGCGTGCTGCTGGTACCCCATGCTGGCGAGATGCTGTATCGACTTCAAGGCCGGTGATCGGTCTACCCCTGTCTACTTGTCTACTTCCTTCCTCCCCATGCCCGCCACTGTCCCACCCTCCACTGCCGAACCGCCGTTGATCCTGGCCCTGGACATCGGGTCCTCATCGCTGCGTGCGGCATTGTTCGACCGGTTGGGACGGGCTGTGCAGGGGATCGAGGCGCGGGAGCCGTACCAGGCCAGCTATACGGCCGACGGCGGGGCCGAGGTGGACGCTGACGCGCTGCTGGCGCTGCTGTTCCAGTGCATCGACGCCGCGCTGGTTCAGGCGGGGCCGCTGGCGTCTGCCATCGCCGGCGTAGCAGGCTGCAGCTTCGTCAACAACATCCTCGGTCTGGATGCCGCCGGCCGGCCGGCCACACCCATCACCACCTATGCTGACACCCGCGCGGCCGCCATGGTGCCCGGCCTGCGCGCCGACTTCGACGAAACCGAGACCCACCAGCGCACCGGCTGCCTTTTTCACCCCAGCTACCTGCCCGCCCGGCTGCGTTGGATGGCCGAGGCCCGGCCGGATTGGCTGCGCAACTCGACGCGCTGGGTTTCGCTGGGCGAGTATCTGGCGCTGCGGCTGTTCGGCCAGGCCGCGGTCAGCTACTCGGCGGCCGCATGGACCGGCCTGCTCGACCGCCGCCGGCTGTGCTGGGACGAACCGCTGTTGGCCGGGCTACCCATCGGCGTCGAGCAGCTTTCCCCGCTGGTGGACGTCAACGCGGCCCGGCGCGGCCTGCGGCCGGCGTTTGCCGCTCGCTGGCCGGCCCTGGCCGAGGTTCCCTGGTTCCCCCTGGTGGGCGACGGCGCGGCCGCCAACGTGGGCAGCGGCTGCGTTACCCCTCAGCGCGTGGCCCTGAGCATGGGCACCACGACCGCGCTGCGAGCCGTGACCGGCGACGCGGACTTCGTCGTGCCGGCCGGGCTGTGGTGTTACCGGGTCGATGGCCGGCGTTCGCTGCCCGGCGGCGCGCTGAGCGAAGGGGGCAGCGTATACGCCTGGCTGCGCGATACGCTGCGCCTGGCCGAGCCGGATGCGGTCGAGGTTGCACTGGCAAAGCGGCCGCCCAACGGCCACGGGCTGACCGTGCTGCCCTTTTTTGCCGGCGAACGCGCGCCCGGCTGGGCCGGCCATGCCCGTGCTACTATCCATGGCCTGAGCCTGGCCACCACGCCGCTGGACATCTTGCAGGCCGGGTTGGAAGCTGTGGCCTACCGCATCGCCCTGGTCTACCAGCGGCTGCGGGCCGTGCTGCCCGGCGAGCCGCAGATCGTGGCCAGCGGCGGCGCGCTGCTCGGCTCGCCCGCCTGGCTGCAAGTGGTTGCCGACGCCATCGGCCGTCCCGTGACGGCTTCTAGTGTTTCTGAAGCCTCGGCGCGCGGCGCGGCGCTGTTGGCGTTGGAGGCTCTGTGCGCTCTGCCCAGCATAGAAGATGCGCCCGATTTCGTCGGCGCCGCCGTCGATCCGCGGCCCGACTGGCACCAGCGTTACTGCATCGCCATCGAACGTCAGCGAGAATTGTATGCGACGCTGGTCGCCTAGCAGATCGTAATGCTCACGCAGAGCCGCCAAGAACGCCAAGGAGATCTAGTGTTCTTGCATCTGTGCGTGACTAAGTAACTGTCCGCAAACAACATCGTGGGTTGGCTCGGTCAGGAGACCGGCCAAAGCGCAAACTTATTTCTTGACAGTCGCTAAGCTTCTCAGGAGAGACTACGTGACAACACCTACCGCAGATATCGGCCTGATCGGGCTCGCCGTCATGGGCCAGAACCTGGTTCTGAACATGAACGACCACGGCTTCGTCGTGGCCGTCCATAACCGCACCGTGTCCAAGGTGGACGAGTTCCTGGCCAACGAGGCCAGCGGCACGCACGTCGTCGGCGCGCATTCCATCGCCGAGCTGGCCAGCCTGCTGAAGCGGCCGCGGCGGGTGATGCTGATGGTCAAGGCGGGCCAGCCGGTGGACGACTTCATCGAGCAGGTCATCCCCCACCTGGAGCCGGGCGACATCATCATCGACGGCGGCAACTCCAACTACCAGGACTCCATGCGCCGCACCGCCTATCTGGAGGGCAAGGGGCTCCTCTTCATCGGCACCGGCGTCTCCGGCGGCGAGGAGGGCGCGCGCTTCGGACCGTCCATCATGCCTGGCGGCTCGCCGGCAGCCTGGCCGCACGTCAAGGAGATATTTCAGGCCATTGCGGCGAAGGTGCCTGAGGGCGACCCCAACGGCGCGCCCTGCTGCGACTGGGTGGGCGAGAACGGCGCCGGCCACTTCGTCAAGATGGTGCACAACGGCATCGAATATGGCGACATGCAGATCATCGCCGAGGCATACCACCTCATGAAAGAGGGCCTGGGGCTGGACAACGACGCCATGAGTGCTGTCTTTAGCCGCTGGAACCAGGGCGTGCTCGATTCCTATCTGATCGAGATCACGCGCGACATTCTGGCCTACCGCGACGAAGACGGCCACGCGGTGGTGGACCTGATCCTGGATGCGGCCGGCCAGAAAGGCACCGGCAAGTGGACCGGCATCTCCGCGCTGGAGATGGGCATTCCGCTGACGCTGATCGGTGAGGCAGTGTTCGCCCGCGCGCTGTCGGCTTTGAAGGAGGAGCGAGTGGCGGCATCGACTGCGCTGGCGGGCTTGGCCCCCAACCTAACGTTGGATGCCGAAGCGTTCCTGGCCGACCTGGAGCAGGCCGTCTACGCCAGCAAGATCGTCTCCTACGCCCAGGGCTACATGCTGCTGCGGGCCGCCGCGGCCGAGTACGGCTGGAACCTGAACTACGGCGGCAT
>JBFYTD010000450.1:0-3158 GCA_041300885.1 Anaerolineae bacterium
TGTCGATCTGCGCCTTCAGCTCATCGGTCAACAGCTCCCATAAACGCGGATGGTTCTCCACCAGCCGGGCAATGTCGCCCAAGTCTTTGATGCGCTTGCTCTGGTTGTCGGACGCCCATCCCAACCCGGCAAGAATAGGACTTCCTCAACAACCTTCATACGCAGGTCGAGTTTACGCAGCCCCTCTTGAACTTTAAACGGAACAGCATCCGGTTGCATTGAGCGCTGACGAGTAGCGGGGTTAGGATGTACACACCCGATGGCAACTAAGAGGCTTGCGACAAGACACACGTAGCGTTTCATTGTTGCTCACCGCGTGCATTCCGGTGCTGCACGCATAATGGTCTTCTCCGGGTACCGGTCCGGACAATTATGTCCCGGGATACAGAATCCGCCGAAAATCCACGTGTCATACGTACTAGCTATACTTGGATAATCAATCCAACCAACAGCACGCGGTGGGTCCGGGTAGAAGTAGGTGCTGTCATGCGTCCATGCGCTTGAATGAGTCGTCTCGTGCACCAAATCCGCTGCTTGCAGCTCCGCTACATGCATCCAAAAGCCCGCATCATTGGCATATCGCATCACATGTATGGTCCAACCTCCCCGCATTATCCATGCGTCCGCGTCCTGATCCCCTTGGGGGGCTTTCGTAGTAACGCATCGAATCTTCAGCCTTGGTAAGCGTTTCAACGCGCCAGTAACCACCCGTTTCGCTAAGTCTAATCGCCTTACTGTGCTCTTAGGATATTTCTTGGCGTCCGGACTCCAGAACTCCTGACATAGCCATTGCGGCTTTCCGCTAATTGTGGCCCTTTTCCGCTGATTTTCACCTTGTGAGGGTGCGAACCCAACGCTTTTTTGGACGGCGGCGTATCCTTGCGGCTATGGCCACAAAACGTGCCGACGATCTATTTCCCGAGGTTGGTTGTCCGCCCAACACCAGGATCATCAATGAGCATTGCCTCTACAGGCGCCAGGATGGCAATTGCGTGGTGATCGTGGCGGGAATTGTTCTGGCGCAGTTCGCCCATAACGACCCCATGGCCCAGGCCTATGCGATGGTTCAACTGGTCGAGCAAGGTTGGGCCAATCAAAACGATGTGGCGCGCGCTTTTGGCTGCTGTGCACGCACTTTGCGGCGCCACCAACGCCGCTTCGAGGAAGGTGGCTTGGCCGCTTTGGGACAACACAACGGTTATCCTCATGGCCGGCCCCGAGTGAACCACACCGGCACCGCGCTCATCCTGCAATTCAAGGCCGCCGGTTATAGCAACCGTGAGATTGCCCGCCGTGTCGGTGTCAGTGAGATGGCAATCCGCAAACGGCTACGGCGTATGGGTTGGAACCAGGCTGTTCCCGTGCAACAGACCATGGCCTTGATCCCCACACCGACTGCGAACCCAAACCTGTCCGCTTTTCGTGTCGCCGATGCGGCAAGCGACTCAGTCGCCAGCCTCGACCGCGATCCGGCCGATCGCCGCAGTGACCGCCTGTTGGCGCGCCTTGGCTTGCTCGAGGATGCCGCGCCGTTGTTTGGCTCGGCCCGCGCGGTGACTCGCGCCGGCGTGCTGTTGGCTTTGCCTGGGCTGGTCCACAGCGGCGTGTTCGATTGCGCCAGCGCATCTACGGCAGCCTGGGGCCAGCGTTCTTCGGCCTGCGCACCAGTCTGCTGACGCTGCTGTTGATGGCGCTGTGGCGGATCAAGCGTCCCGAAAGCCTGAAAGAGCATTGCCCGCAAACCCTGGGCCAGGTGCTGGGACTGGATCGCGCCCCCGAGGTCAAGACACTGCGGCGCAAACTCAGCCGCCTGGCGGCCTGCGGCAAGGCCACCGAGTTCGGTCGGGCGCTGGCGCAGCAGCGCATCGCCGCGCGGGGACAAGCCCTGGGCTTCCTCTATGTCGATGGCCATGTGCGGGTCTATCACGGCCAGCATCACCTGCCCAAGACCCACGTCGCCCGCATGCGACTGTCGATGCCGGCCACCTCGGATGACTGGGTCAACGACACCGAAGGCGAGCCGCTGTTTGTGGTCACCGCGCCTGCCAACGCCGGCCTGGTTCAGATGCTGCCCGGCCGCTGGCAGGAGTTGCGCGCCCTGTTGGGCCAACGGCGGGTGACCTTCGTCTTTGATCGCGGCGGCTACAGTCCCAAGCTCTTTGCGCAACTGCTCGACGCCGGGTTCGATCTGCTGACCTATCGCAAGGGCCGTTACCGGCCTGTGCCGCGGCGGTTGTTCCGCCGCCGCCGCCAACGCCTCGAGGGGCAATCCCTGACCTATGTGTTGGCCGACCAGGAGGTGCGTCTGGGCCGACCGCAAGTGCGCCTGCGCCAAGTCACCCGCTTGATGGACAACGGCCACCAGACCGCGATCCTGACTTCGCGGCGCGACCTGCCGGCCGTCGTAGTGGCCTATCGGATGTTCGAGCGTTGGCGCCAGGAGAACTTCTTCAAGTACCTGCGCGAGGAGTACGCCCTGGATGCGTTGGCCGAACACGCCGTCGAGCCTGATGATCCCAGCCGCGAGGTGCCCAACCCCGCTTGGCACCAGTTGGAGGCGAAGCTGCGCCAGGCCTACACCCGCTTGGACCGTCTGCAAGCCGAGTACGGCCTGGAGGCCATGACCAACGACCAGACTCAGCGGCCGACGATGCGCGGCTTCAAGATCGCACAGGCAAAACTCGGCACTCAGATCCAGCAGGCCATGGAGCAAGTGGCGACCCTGGCGGCACGCCGAGCGAAGGTGCCCCGCCGCCTGCCCGTGGGCGCGGTGACCGAAGAACCGATCGTGAAGTTGGCCCCCGCGCGCAAGCATCTGACCAATCTGATCAAGATGGTCGCCTACCAGGCCGAAAGCGATCTGCTGCGATTACTGGCCCCGCATTACAAACGCGCCCACCACGAAGGACGCACCTTGATCCAATCAGCCTTGGCCAAAACCGCCGACCTGTGTGTGACCAAACGCGAGTTGCGTGTCACGCTGGCCCCGCTGAGTTCGGCGCACCGAACCCGATCCATTGCCGCAGTCTGCGAGCAACTGAACGAGCAGGCAATCCGTTTCCCGGGCTCGAATCTCCGCCTGCGCTACGCCATCCAGCCGCCTCCCTGAGCCCAAAAGCGGACTTTTCCGACCACCCTATGTCAGGAGTTCTGGACTC
>JBFYTD010000045.1:0-8924 GCA_041300885.1 Anaerolineae bacterium
GATCGGGGCGAAGCGGCTCTCTGGCCCGACGACGGTGTCCAGGCCCAGCCGGATCTCGCCGATGCGGAAGGCGTCCCAGAAGCGGCGCACCTCGAACTGGGTGTGGACCGGCTTCTCCAGATCGATGATGCGGCCCACCATGGCCTCTTCCTCGGGCGACATGCCCTGCGGCGTCAAGATGGAGAAGCGGTGGGCGTCATCCTCAAAGGCGCGCTGGCCGGCCGTCGCCGTGGGGTCGCCGGCCAGCATCTCGCGACCGCCGCGGGTCATGAAACGCTCGATGATGCGCACCTGCGACGGCTGGGCCAGCACATAGTCGTAGAGCATATCCTCCAACGCCTGCTCGCCTGTGGTTGGCGTCGGATGCGGCATAGCCAGCCGGTCCAGGTCGCGGTGCAGTGCATGGGCCGGGTTCAGAGCCGCCTGCTTGAAACGCTCCAGCAGGATCTCCAGGCAGGGATCGAGCAGCAAAAGAAGGGCGAAGCGGATGCCGTCCAGGGTGCCGCGGCGCTGGTAGAGCTTGCGGGCGTAGCGGATGAACAGGCGGCGCCGGTCGAAGCGCGGGTGATAATGCGCCTTGCCGGTCGCATACGCGTTGGTCGAGTAGCCGTCTGCGGCGTATCGAGACCCGTCCGCTACCCGGCGCGCCTGGACGCCGGCCCACAACGGATCCACAAGCAGGCCATACCAGCCGGCCAGCCAGTCCAGCGCCTCGCCGGGCGCGCCGCGGGCGTCGAACAGCAGGCTGACGTCGCGCATCTTGCCCTCGATCTCGCTGTAGAAGCCCTCGGGGTTGGCCAGCAGACGCTCCAGAAACGAGGCCGCGTCGGCGTCGGCCGGATCGCGGTAGATGGCAGGCAGGTAGCGCTCTGGGTAAGAGAAGCGGGGGTAGTAAACCCGCAGCGCCTCGATGGTGGGCGTCACGCGGCCATTGCCCGCCAGCTCCAGCCGCACCTGGGCATAGCGGCCGCGCGTGTTCTGGATCAGTAGTTCCCAGACGCCGCTGTCATCCAGGGCAGCCAGGTCCAGGCCGCTGGCCGCGGCTTTGTGCAGCAGCGCGGGGCGATAGAAGGGCAATTCGCCATCGTCGCGGCGCAGCACCAGGTCGGGCTCCGGAGCATAGGACACGGTCGGCAGCAGGGCCAGGTCGTTGTGCGCCCGCGTCCAGACGCGCACCTGGGTATCGGCCGGCAGGCAGGCGTCCAACAGCACCCGGTGCCAAACGCAGTTGCGGGTCTTGCCATCCAGCACCGGCGTATCCAGCGTGGCGTCGCGGGCGTATGTGGGCTGGTCGATAGCGTAGAGCGTGGCCCAACGCACGGAGCCATCCAGGTCAGCGCCGAACGGCAGCGCGCCGGCTGCGCTCACGTCATAGCGCAGCTTGCCGCCAGACGCCAGCAGAGCGCGCCCTCCGTGGTAGTGCATGGGCAGATAGGCCGCCTGCAGATCGATGTCGGGTGGGGAATCGTCCAGCCGCAGCCGCCAAGCCATAGCCTGATTGCCGTCGCGCTGCACCAGCGTCAGCAGGCCATCGGCCGAGTTGAAGGCCATATCGTGGGCCGCCAGGCGCACGGTCTCCTCGTTGCCCAGCTCCTCCTCCAGCGCCAGCGGCCCGGCCAACAACTCGCTCAGCTCATAGCGCCAGAGCGACGCAACCGGCGCGTCTGCCGGGCTGTCCAGGATCAGCACCGTGCCGTCGGGCAGACCCTCGATGGCGATGGGGTCGGCGGCGTCCAGCGGGAAGCCGTGGGGAAAGCGCCGGCCGGGACGCAGCACAGTGTTCCCGCCAACCGGCCGGAAGGTGGCCAGCTCGGTCGGCTCCAACACGTCCAGCAGGGCCGGCTCCGTCACCACCTGGAAGCTGCGGTCGAAGCCCCAGTAGGCCCCATGCCGACGATCCAAGACCCAGAAACCGTCGTCGGGCGCTGCGGCCATGTCGAACGGTTCAAACGGCACGCTGGCAGGGAAAACAAGCCGCGACGGTTGCCCACCCGCGTGCAGATCAAAGATCAACAGCCCACGGCCGGCCACGTCGCCCACCACCAGGTAGTGATGCCCGGTCACCACCATGCCGGCCAGCTCACCCTCACCCCAGCCCTCTCCCACAGGGAGAGGGGGTAAGAGCTGGGCCGGCCCAAACTCGCCTGCCGTTGCGATCGCGTCCACCAGCGGCCGCTGCCAGTAGACCGACGGCCGGACGTCACCGCTGGGCTGCCAGTAGATGCGCTGGCAGTCCTGGCTGATCCAGTAGACGTTGCCGAAGCGATCTACAGCCGCACCGCGCCGCATCTCGGCCCGCAATGGATGGTCGCGCCGGCCGCGCGGGAAGATCGATAGCAGCGGCCGCAAGGTCAGCGCGCTGGCGCGCACATCCCAGGCCAGATCAGCCCAGGCGCCAGCATGGCCCCGCAGGTCCGTGCCGCGCCGCCAGTCAGCTTCTCCGCGCAATAGGTGGAAACGGGTTCCGTTGACGTCCATAGTTCGTCTCGTCTCAGGAGTTGGTAGATTGGTACGCCGCTGCGGCGGGGAAATTGGTCTTTCCGCCGATGCGAGATCTATCCCATGCACCAACCCACCAACCTACCAATCTACCAATCACCATTCAGCCAATCAACACTGCGTCCGGCTCACCGGCACCGGGAGGACCTCCACCGACGGCCCGCCCGGCGTGGTTTCGCCCAGCAGCGCTGCCAGCGACTCGGCCTCGCCCTCGCGCACACCCAGCCTGGCCAGACGAGGCAGTTGCAGGCCGGTCAAGTCGCGCAGCTCGATGTCCGCGCCAGAGCCAACGCCCATCTGCATGGACTGGACATACTCCACGCCAGCCACACGGGTCACGGCCGCCTCCAGGTCTTTCTTCATGATGCGGCGGCTCAGCGGCCAGCCTGCGGCGTCGGGCCCGCCCGGCGGCAGCGCCGAGAGATATTCCTCCAGCCGGACGCGCACGTCCTGGATCACCACATCGCGGAAATGGCCCTCGCGCACGCGCAGCCCGACCGACAGGTACACGTCCAGGTACTCCGGCCCGCGCACGTAGATCTCGGTGGTGATCAACCGGCGCGGTTCCAGGTGGTCGCAGACGGTCTGCAGGAAGAGCCGGTCGGGCTGGGGCCAGCGCGACCGGACGGCGTCGAACTTGGGCACAACCAGCAGCGTGACTACGCCCGGGTTGGAATCGCTGCGCGTCGGGTGGAAGAGCGGCAGCACCTCGACGCGGCCCAAGTCCACGCCCGGTGTGCGCAAGGCCACGTCTTTGAAATCCTGGGCGGTCACCAACCGGTCGCGGTGGCGCAGATAGCGCGGGATGTTGCGCTCGCCCTCCTCGCTGGTTTCACCTTCGTCGCCGCCCCAGGTGGGCACAGGGTTCTCGACCTTGAAGCCGCCCTGCAAGCGCGGGTCGGGCGAGGCGTTGACTGCGCCGACGGCCACATTGCCGGCCACACCGCCGCCGTATTCGTAGCTAACGCGGATACGCCGGCCCGCCGCCGGCCGCGCGCCGCGCAGCCCGTCGCCAAAGCGAATCTCACCCGCCTCGGGATCCAGCGCGAACACCAAGTCGTCTTCGTCCGCGGCCAGCAGGTCGTCGGTCAGCCGCCAGAGCTGCCACGTCCCGTCCTCGTTCTGCGTCTCCAGGCGCACCGAATCGACGATGACCGGCCTGTTAGCCAGGGTGACGGCCTGGTCCGGCTCGCCGTTGCCGCTGCCCAGTTGCTCGTTCGCCACAAGGACGGCCTGGCGCACCTGGGTCGCGTTGATGCCTAGCCAGGTCAGCCGCGCGACCACCGGCGATGATACGATACCCGCGGTGGCCGGCGCCGCCACCTTGATGCGCAACCAGGTCAGCAGCCGCGCCTTGATCTGCTCGTCCTCCAGCCGCGGCGGGTAGTCGCCGGAGCCTTCATCCAGCGGCTCGCCGAACTCCCAGGTCGTGAGGCTGGCTGCCGCGGGCAGTTCCAACTGGACGATCCCGACCTGGCTGAGCACGTCTGGCTCCTGAATCACCCGCAGCCGCGTGTAACGCACGGACGAGGTCACGCCCGTGTTGGGCATCTCGTAGACCAGCGACGGCGCCGGGAGACGCTGGGCGCTGCGCACCTGCGGCAACAGCGGCGGCGCGTCATCGGTCAGGGCCGGAACCACACCGATGGAGAGAGTTTTGTTGGCGATGGCCTCGCGTACAGTGTCCAGCGGGACGTTCTTAGGCGCCAGCAGGGCGATGTAGAGCGCGCCGTCCAGGGTGTCGCTGGCCAGATCGAAGATCGGATTGGGCTCGCTGGCCGTCGGCAGCTTGGGCGACATCGTCTCGTAGAAGCGCAGATCGACCTGCGGCGTGACGCTGCCCGTGGCCGCGGCCTGGGCCAGTCTGGCCTGGCGCACGGCGTCGAACTGGCGTTCCAGTTCGCTGTGGCGCGGGCTGGCAGGATCGACCGGCTTTTTGTAATTGACCTGCCCCTCAATCGGCAGCACGGTGACGCCGCTGCGCGTCAGGAAGCGCACGCTGCCGGCCGTCACCACCACGCCGGCATGTAGCGTCAGCGCCTGCACGGGACCGCGTTCGTTGCGGATGGCGACGATGCCCTCGGCGGCCGCGGCCGGCTGCAAGTGAATACCCAGCAGTTGCAGGAACTTCAGCCGGTTGCGCTCCGGGATGCGGTTGGCGCGGTAGAGCAGGGCATCTGTGAGAAACGCGAACATCTGCACCAGAGTGATGCCAGGGTCGCTCTCGCCGTCGAAGTTGGTCCACTCCGGCGTGTGCGCGGGAATGCGCCGCTTGGCATCCTCCAGAAGTTGTTCGTAGGTGCGATTGTCCAGGACGGGCAGTTGCAACGGCATAGCTCAGCCCTCCAATTGCAGGCTCAGGTTCAGCCGCTCGACGCTCTGCGTGGCGATCAAGCGGTATTGGATCGTAATGGCAACCAGCCGTGCGTCGGCTGGCGACTCCTCGACGGCGACGCTCTGCACGGCCACGCGCGGCTCCCAGCGACCGATGGCCTCGGCGATGCGCTCCTTGATCAACTGGCGCGTCGTCACGGTGTTGGGCTCGAACAGGAAGCGGCGCAGCCCGCAGCCGAAGGTCTCGCGCATCAGCCGCTCGCCCGGCTCGGTCAGCAGGATGATACGGATCGACTCGCGCACGTTCTGTTCGCCGACCGACCAGTAGAGCCGGCCATCGCTGCCGACTCTGGGCGGGAAACCGAGGCCTTGTCCAAAGATGTTGGTAGTGCGTGTTGCCATGAGGCGTGCCTCGTGAAACGTGATGCGTAACCCGGAACTCAGCCCAATCACCCAGTCACCCAGTCAACCAATCAACCAATCACCAATATACCAGTCTACCCACCTACCTTCCCCATCACGTCCCGCCCAACAGCTTCTTGGGCACGGGCAGGCAGATGCGGAAGAACAGGATCCACCAGAAGACGAAGTTCAGGATGATCACGAACATCAGCAGCAGGAAGAAGGCCACGATGAAGATGATCTCGATGGAAAAGGAGCAAATGAAGGCGAAGCCGCCGGAGTTCTCTGGGTTCAGGCCGGGATCGGACTCCAACAGATCCTTCTCTTTGCCGGTAATAGCGGCGATCTTGCGCTGCATCGGCTCCGAGATCATGAACGAAACGCCCTTCTTGAAGCGCCGCATGTCCGACAGCCCGACGTTGGTGGGCAGCGGTATCTTGACCTGGCGCGCGGGCGCGTCCTTGTCGAAGAAAGCCGCCAGACGGAAGGGCTGCGAGGGCCGGCTGACCACCCGCTGCACGGGGTCGCACTGCGGCCGCTCGTAGACGCAGCGCAGCACGTAGGTCGCCTCGCCGCCCGGCTCGATCTTGGGCAGCTCGATGGGCGGGCGGGTCTCGACCGACAGGGCTGCCTCGAAACGGCTGCGCAAGGTGGGGCCGTCGAACAGCACGGCGTTGAGGCGGTAGCTGCTGTCAAAGCCCAGCGCTGCGGGGTCGGCGTCGCTTTCGTTGAGCTGGCTTCGCAGCTTGGCTACGTTGCCCAGCGCGCTGGCCAGCGTGCGGCTATTGGTCCATTGTGCAGACTTGAGGAAATTCATCAGCGCCGTCTGCTGCGCTGCCTTTGCGCCGCTGAACACGACGTTGGGGTTGTCGCGCAGGGCTACGGCCACGTCGGGCAGCACGTCGGGCCGGGCCAGCAGCTCCCACAGATCCAGCAGCGCAAACACCGACATGTGCAGCCGGAGCGGCGTGGCCGGCGCGGGCAGAGGCTCGATCTGGCGGTTGGCCGGCAGGCCCACTAGCACCGTCGCTTGGTCGATGAAGCGGGCTTGCAGTTCATCGGCCCGTGGGTCGGTCAACGAGGTGACAGGCTCGCCGGTCAACTGCGCCAACCGCGCTGGCCCAACGCCGTAAGTCTCCTTGCTGGTGACAGGGATGTAGCCAAACAGCAAGGTGCGGCCGTCCTTGGGCGGCGTCTGGTAGAGCGGCAGGCGCTCCTCGTGCTCCAGCAGGTCGCGACCGCCGCTGCCCACAGCCTGCCAGCCGGCCGCCGCGCCGTTAGCCGCGATCCAGCCATGCTCCACGCCGCCGATCAGCTTGCGCAAGACGAAAAAGGTGCTCTCGCTGTCGGACAGGCTGACCGCCCGCTGGGGAAAGCCTGGCTCGACGCAGCACAGCGAGCCGCTGACCAGGTAGAAGCTACCGTGGATCGGCTGGAACAGCTTGAGCGGCGCGCCCGGCTCGACCGGCTGCGCCACCTGGCCGGCCAGCACGCCATTCCCTGCTTGCGCCGCGGCCAAGAACTCCTCTACGAACACGTCTGAGTCGTAGCGGAACAGGTGCGGCTGGAAGAACGCCGGCTGCTGATAGTCGTCGCCGTCGTCCTGCCAGAGGGGGTGGGGCTTGAGCCATTCGTAGTGCTGTGTCATGATGTCAGAGTGTCAGGGTGTCAGGGTGTCAGGGTGTCAGGGTGTCAGAGTGTCGGTGTTTTGCATTGTAATGCCACGTGCAGCATAACTCTTGAAACATGACCCGTGACACCTCCTACCAGATATTCCCTGCGCCCGGCGAATAGGCTGCGCTGACGACCATATTGCTGATCAACGTGTCGCACTGCACGACGCCGCTGAACTTGGACATGCCGGCGTTGACGGTGACCATGCCGGCGCTGACCTCGACGGTGCTCGCCTGCACAGTGACCTTCGCGGCCGCCACCACGCTAACGCCGCTGGTGGACAACGTAATCGAATTGCCGTTGCTGTCGCGGATTTCGACCTGGCCTGGCCCGTCCTGCAAGGTGATGCGCTGGCCGCCGGGCGTCTCCAGGATCAGCTTTTCCTGGCCGTCCTGGTCGTCCAGCGTGAGCTTGACGCCGTTGCGGGAGGTGATGGACTTGATGAAGTTGTCGCCGGCGCTGTCCATGCTCTCCGGCGGCGTGTCCTGACCGTTCCACAGGGCGCCAACGACGTAGGGCCGCCGCGGGTCGCCGGCCTCGAAGGCCACCAGCACCTCGTCGTCTACGTCGGGGATGAACCAAGAGCCGCGGTTGGCGCCGGCCATCAGCGTAGCGATGCGCGCCCAGACGTTGTAGCCGCCGCCATCATCGGGCAGCCAAGGCAGCTTGATCTTGACCCGGCCCTGCCCATCGGGATCGTTGATGTCGGACACGATGGCGGGATAGACGCCGTACAGCCGGTTGCGCTCCTCGGCCCGCCGGGCCTGCTCGAAGAGGTCCATCTAGCCTCCAACTCCAGGGCGTTCGACCTGGAACGTGGTGCGATAGCCGTTGACCAGGTCGTAGGTGTGGCGCACCAGGGTGACGTAGTAGCCGCCGTCGAACAGCGGCCCGACGCCGCGCAGGTCCACGGCGCCGCCGACGCGAATGGCCGGGTTGCCGTCGGCCACGCCAGCGCCGGTCAAAAAACGGCGCGCCCGGCGGCGATAACCGGCGTCGGCCAGGGCCTGGGCCTCGGCCTGCGCCAGCGGCGTGGCCAGCCCAACGCGCTCCGTGCGTTGGGCCAGCGCCCGGCCTAGTACTGCGCCACCGCTGCGCCGGCCGGCCAGTTCGCTGCTGACCGCGCTCTCACCAGCCTCCACGTCGATGGCCTCCTTGCCGGCCACGTCCCAGCCGCTGACCCTGACCGCGCTGCGCTGGTGCGCCAGGTCGGCCAGCACGGTGAACTCCAGCAGCTCGGCGCCGTAGGTCAGGGTGACGCTGCCGGCGTTGCGGCGGGCGCGGGCCTGGACGTGCAGGGTGCGATCGTCCAGCCACAGCTCGGCGTCGACGGCGGCCGCCCGCTCGCGCAGGAAGGCCAGGTCGCTTTGGTTGACCTGAGTCAGCACCCGGTGGGTCGGCCCGTCCACATCGACGTCTGCGGTGAGGCCATGCTGCGAGATGATGGCGTTCATGGCGTCGGCGTCGCTGCTGTCCTCGAAGGTGCGGGTGCGGCGCTCCATGCGCAGGTCCTGGAAGCGGTCCTCGGCTAACACGGTCAACTCCGGCGGCCGCTCCTTGGCATAGTGCGCCTCCAGCGCGCTGATGCGACCCTTGAAGACGCGCCGGGTGCTGCGCGGTGGACCCAGCTCGATCTCGATCTCTTTGCCGAAGTCCACGATGCGCCCGTCGAACAGATAGAAGTCCACCCGGTCGCCCTGCGCGCCCCAGTTGGCAAAGCGCGCCTCGCAGCGAAACAGGCCCAGGGTCGTTTCTTCGACCAACAACGACTGCAGCAGGCCCTCGCCGAGCTCGCGCTGCGCCACGCCGTCGACGGTGATGATCGGCCGGGAGGCGTAGAATTGGCGTTGGGTGGTGTTGGCGGGTGGCATGGTTTAGTGGGGGATTGGGTGATTGGTTGATTGGTAATGAGTCGTGTCTGCGCGATCTCATTCGTGTATCCGTGGCCACATTCTAGCGCTCTGGCCGGTCTCCGACAGAGCCAGCTACGTTTTCATGGGTCGTGGCGCCTGCCC
>JBFYTD010000451.1:0-3154 GCA_041300885.1 Anaerolineae bacterium
GGTGCGGGAGGTCTCGCTGCTGACCGGCTGGCCGTTGACGCTCTCCACCTTGATGCGAAACTCCTCTCGGTCCATCAGGATTTCGGCCTTGCCCGGTCCCTTGTCGCCGCTGACGGCCTGGCCGGGATAGGGCGCTGTGTTGACCAGGCGCGCACCGTCGATGGGATTGCCGGCCGCGTCGACCACGATGATGTAGATGTTGCGCAGTCCACCGAACTCGATGCCGCCGGGATTCTCGTTCAATCCCAGCACGCGCAGCTCCGTGATGACGAAGTCGACTACGGGGGCCGGTGTGTTGGTCGGAGCGGCTGGGACAGGGACGACGGCCTCGCGTCCATCGGTGGTGGTGAGGACGAAGTACGCGGTCACGCGGTCATTCGCCGGAACCAGGTTCCGGAACCGAGCAATAATAGGGTTGGCCGAGCATAACCTGATGGACCCTCCAGCGCAGCCTCACTGCAGCAGTTCAGGGCTGGATTCTTGCATAAAAGTCATGCGCGCAGCCTCAGGTTTCTGTTGTATAATGATAGCGACGCAGCCGTCAACTCAGCTGCGATGACTCCCGCAGTCTCGTGCGCAGTCCAGGAACATTGCGCAATGCGGTGATCGGATCAGGCGGAGCCCGAGGGACGAGCCATGAGTACAGACAGTCCCGCACATGAGTGCGTCATTCCATTTGTGCTAGACCAGTCAACCAGCCAGGCGGAGCAGCCGCTGATCTACCGGCCATGGGGCACCCGCACGATCAAGCTGCGCGTCACCGCGGCCACGGACATGCCCAGGCTGTGGGTTCGGCCATGGGGGGTGCTCCCTGAGGAAGCAGCGCTGGGTATCTGCAAGGCCCACGCCGACGACCAGCGCGCCTTTCACATTACCTGGGGAGGTGGGCACGAGGATGGCCTCTGCGTCAAGACCAGGGACGTGCTTAGCGCCTTCGAGACATGCAGCCCATTCCCGGCTAACGACGTGAGCTATCTCCACCTAAACCTCACCCATGCCGGCGAAGTGGTGTTCCCGACCGCTGCCGTGACGCTGCGCGCGTTCGAATGCGCAGAGGTCAGCGGCCGGATCGTCGAACAAGACCGGGCCCGGCTGTGTCTGCCCCTCCAACCGCCACCCAACCTGCCGCCGGTGGAGGAGATCATCCAGGTAGCGCCGGGCGCTCTGGCCAACACCTGGACCGCTTCGCCCGGCCGTTTTCTGCCGGTCTACGACTCCCGCTGGTGGCCGTCTCCCGAGGTGACTTACAGGCCCGGCGAGCCGCCGCCGCTACGCATGCGCATCGAGAACGGCGCGTTGCTGGTCCAGTGGGGAGATCCGGAGCGCACTGTTGCGATCATCCAGGACAGTACCAAGCCGTCGGTCCTGCTGCTGGCGGAAACTATGGCCTTCGAGCTGTTCGCGTTCGACCCGTGGTCGGTGGCCCTGCGCGTCTGGTTCTTCTGGGTAGATAAGTACGTGGGGCGAGGCGCGTTCGTCGGCCGCCACGAGGTGCCGGACGTCGAGCGCTTCGACATGATCATCCGGCGCAGCGATGGCCGGGTCCTGCTGGCCGGCACCGACCTGCACTGGCGCGAGGTCTGGGCCCGCGTGCTGCCAACCAAGATCCTGCGCGCCACGCTGGGCATCCCGCGCGACACGGCCATCCAGCTGGCCAGGGAGAAATGGGGCGATGTCTGGAACAGGATTTGGGCCAGGCCTGCCCACAGCGTGGAAGACACTGACATACCAGACGGCCCCAGCAACCCGGTGGACCCCTACATCCGCCGCCTGGCCGAGCGGGAAGCCACGGTGACCGTTAAGGCCACCGGCACTGAGGCGCACATCCCCATGCTGCACAACGTCGAGCAGCGCCGCCCGGCCGTCATGACTAGCAGCGACGTGCGTCTGGGCTAGGAGCCACTGCCAGGCGCCCTCACTTCGGTAGCAGGTTGCCATGATCACGGAGTATGAGGATTTCTATCTGCACATCGGATGGCCCGACGAGCGCGGCCGCTTTCCGGTGCACGTCGTCCAGTCGCCGTGCGGCGAGACCAGGCAGCCGGTCTGGCAGGAGAACAGCCTGCGCCTGCCGGCCTGCCGGCACGTCCTGGATTATCTTGAGGAACTGATCGCCGAACCGGAGGAAGTTCAACTGCTGGGCCAATCGCTGCACGCCTTCCTTTTCCCAGCCGAGGTGGATGAGATCTTCCGCCGCTGTCGCGAGGACAGGGACAAAGGCCTGCGCGTGCGTCTGCGCATCGATCCGGAGGAGCTGAGCCTGCTGCCCTGGGAGTACTGCTACGACCCCAGAACCAGGCAGTACCTGGCGCTGGAGCGCCAGACGCCCATTGTGCGCTACATCGCCGAGGGCTTTGCGGCGCCCATCACGCTGACCATGCCGCGGCCGGTCAGGCTGCTGGTGGTGCTGGCCAGCCCGAAGGACCAGCCGGAGTTGGACATGGCGCGCGAGGAAGCCGGCATTTGCCAGGCCTTGCAGAACGTTCCTGTAGATCTGACGGTGCTGCACCACGCCACCGTTGAGAAGCTGCACGACGCGCTGCTGCAGGTCGAGCCGCACATCCTGCACTTCAGCGGCCATGGCGTGGTGAGTAACGGCTTTGGGGCGCTGGCGCTGGAAGACCCCGTAACGGGCGAGACCGATCCGCTGAGCGCGCGCCAGCTGCGCAGCCTATTGAATCGCATGGGCATCACCCTGGCTGTGCTCAACGCCTGCGAGACGGCCAGGCACAGCACCCGTGACGCCTTGATGGGCGTGGCCCAGGCATTGATCCGCGAGGAGATCCCGGCGGTCATCGCCATGCAGTTCCTCGTCTCGGAGACCGTGGCGCTCATGTTCACGCGCCGGCTGTATGAGTTCCTCTTCAGGGGCGATCCACTGGAGAAGATCGTAACCGAGACCCGGGTCGGCATCGACATCCACGCCGAGGATGACCGCATCTCTTGGGGGATCCCGGTGCTCTTCATGCGCGCCAGAGACGGCCATCTGTGGCAGCCGGATCCCGTGCAGATGGGCAGCGGGCTCGACTCCCTGGTCACAGCAGATCTGGTCTCCCGCGCTTACGTCAGCCAGGCCCAGCCGGCGACCACCTACAGCATCTTCCTGAAGAAGATGTATCGCCAGTGGGTTGTCGACGTGCTCTCCCGGTCGATC
>JBFYTD010000452.1:0-3116 GCA_041300885.1 Anaerolineae bacterium
CGACAGGGTCAGACGCAGGGGCGTCTGGCCCTGGTCATCCCGCCCAATCCTCCGCCAGCAAGATTCACTTCGGGCGGGCGGTGACAGATCACGCCAGCACTCGGCATCATTGCAGCATATATCCGACCCAATAGGAGCCTCCATGAACCACAAATACGGCTTCCACGCCAATCGCACCGGCTTCGACATCCTGGACGCGTTCAAGCGTATCAAGCCCGCCGTGATCAAGGTACTCGACCCCAACATCGACTTCCTGACGCGCCTGCGCGCGGCCAATCCCGACGTCTTCATCATCGGCCGCATCGTGGTGCCGCTGCACGAGCAAGAACGCTTCGAGGCGGACCCGGTCGGCGAAGGGCGCGCCTTCGCCGATCGCCTGCTACGTATGGAGGCCAGCAACACGACCTTCCAGAATCGGCTGCTGCTGGACGCATGGGAATCTTACAACGAGACCTTCCCTGAGAGCGCTTCGCCCGAGAAGATGCGCAAGTACGATGATTTCCAGGTGGCGTTCGGCCAGAAGATCAAGGCCGCCGGTATGGAGCCGGTGGGCATGAACTTTGCCACCGGCAACATGCTGGGCCATCATTTCGTGAACTACTTCCCCGGCACCCTGGAGACCTACACTTACCTGGGCTTCCACGAGTATGACTGGCCCACCATGTGGCGGCTGCACGAGGAGAACATCCGCGAGAAGAACGAGGGCGGCATGTGGCTCACCCTGCGCTACCGGCGCGTCATGCCCGACGTGCGTCGGGTCTACGGCAACAAACACGTCGCCATCATCACCGAGTGCGGCATGACGCAGGGCGTGATCCCCGGGCAGCAGGATATCGGCTGGCTGGCGCCGCCGGCCGTGACCGAGGACAGCTACTGGCAGTCATTGATGTGGTACAACGGCGAGATTATGAAGGACGATTACGTCAAAGCGGCGCTGCTCTTCGTCGTGGGGAATGTCACACCCTGGCAGTCGTTCGAGCACCTGGGCGGCATCATCGACCGGCTGGAGGAATTCCAGCGCAGCGCGCCCACGCCAACACCGACGCCGCCGCCCACCCCCACGCCCACGCCCGTGCCGCCGACCCCAACGCCGCCGCCGTCCTCCGCTGCGCTGCAAGCGACGCTGCTGGCAGAGGCTGCGCGCCGCCAGGTGATTCAGTTCAACCCCGACGCCAGCTTGCAGAAACGCATCTTTGCCGACGGCTTCGTGCCCAACTCGCCTGAGTTCGAGGTCGAGTTCGGCAACGCGCGTTATGTCGCCCAGCGCGCCGAACACCTGGGCAGCGGCGAGGTGCGCGTCTACTACGTGCGCAGCGGCGACTGGAACAACGTGGCCTATCATGGACGGGATATCGGGCCGGCTACGGTGTGAAGGACGGAAGGTGTCAAGAATCAAGTGCCAGGTGCCAGGTGCCAAGTGTCACTCAAGACGCCTGACGCGACGCGCGACACCTGGCACTTGGCACTATACACTCAACACCCGACACTTGACACTTGACACTCGACTTCTAACACCTGGCACTCTACACTTGACACTCGACACCTAACACCTGAGACCCGACACGACCCACCAAAGGAGACTCATCGATGCCCCCAGAGATCTACGACCAAAACGGCAACCGCCGCGACGCGACGTGGCTGCGCGAGAAATACGGTAAGGTCCAGTTCCTGGATGCCGGGCCAGGCCCCAAGTTCAGACTGGTGCGCGTGGACGAGACCGAAGGACCGGCGGTGCTCAAAGTGCGGTTGCTGGACCAGCAGGGCCAGCCGCACATCGGGCAGCCTGTGGCCAACCACTGGCCCGATTCCACACTGCCCTACCTGGGCAACTCGGGCCTCAAGACCTTGTGGCGCGACCAGGCAGTCTACCAAAGCACCGACAGCGCGGGCTTCACCGGCTTTGGCCTGGGAACCGGCTCCTACATCCGTGACCTACGTGAGGGCGGCCCGCACGTCATCTGGGTGCTCAGCCCCTCGCTGGCCAGCGACGGCTTGTCCGGCGTGGGCATGTTAGGCGGTACCAACCATGCCGGACCGCTCTTCCTGACCTTCCAGATCGGCGAGGATACGGCGCCGCCCCCGCCCCCGCCTCCTCCGCCGCCGGAGCCTGGCACGGTCAGCAATGAGCAGTTGATGGCCAAGCTGGAGCAAGTCCACAGCGATCTGCTGCGGCTGATGGCGCACCTGGACGTCGATCGCAGCTAAACACCCTGTAAACGGAGCTTTCGGGCGCCGGGCCAAACGTTGGTTTCGACACTTGCGCCTGCGCGCAGTGCAGGTGTACGGCGCAGACGCCTACTCAACCAACGTTTGGCCCGGCTGTTTGTTGACAAAGCGCGCAGTTCTGGCTATGCTAGCTCTCCATGAACGAAGACACCCTGCGCGCTATGCTAGAGCGGGTGGCCGCCGGCCGCGAGACCATCGACCAGGCCGTGGCTGCCCTGCGCACCCTGCCCTTCGAGGACATGGGTTTCGCCAAGCTGGATCACCATCGCACCCTGCGCTGGGGCTTTCCTGAGGTGGTCTTCTGTCCCGGCAAGACGACAGCACAGGTGGCCAGCATCGTCGAGCGGCTGGCCCAGCACAGCCCGCGTCTGCTGGGCACCCGCGCCACGCCCGAACAGTTCCAGGCCGCGCAAGCCCGCGTGCCCGAGCTGCGCTACCACGAGGCCGCGCGCGCCCTGTGGCTGGAGCGTGACCCTGACCGGCCGCTCAAGCTGGGCGTGATGATCGTGGCGGCCGGGACCAGCGACCTGCCCGTAGCCGAGGAGGCAGCGCTGACCCTGCGACTGATGGGCCACGAGCCCCGGCTGGTGGTGGACGTCGGCGTGGCCGGGCTGCACCGCCTGCTGCCCCACGTGCCTGCGCTGCAAGCCGCCCACGTGGTAGTCGCCGTGGCCGGCATGGAGGGCGCGCTGGCCAGCGTAGTGGGCGGGCTGGTGGCCGGCCCCGTGATCGCCGTGCCCACCTCCATCGGCTACGGCGCCAGCTTCAACGGACTGGCCGCGCTGCTGGCCATGCTCAACAGTTGCGCCTCCGGCGTGGCTGTGGTCAACATCGACAACGGCTTCGGCGCCGGGCACATGGCGGCGGTGATCAATGAGTTGGCGTATCGG
>JBFYTD010000046.1:0-15632 GCA_041300885.1 Anaerolineae bacterium
ACAGGGCGGCCCTCGTCCTGAGGGCGCTCCGCGTCCACAGGGCGGCCCTCGTCCTGAGGGCGCTCCGCGTCCACAGGGCGGCCCTCGTCCTGAGGGCGCTCCGCGACCACAGGGCGGACCCCGGCCGCAAGGCGGCCCTCGTCCGCAGGGCGGCCCTCGTCCGCAGGGCGGCCCTCGTCTGCAAGGAGGTCCGCGGCCGCAGGGCGGCCAACCGCCCCGCCGCCGGCCCGAGGGCGCGCCGCGCCCAGCGCCCGCAGCGCCTGCGCCTCCGGTCGAGATCGAGATTCCTGACTCGATCACCGTGCGTGACATGGCCGAGCTGATGCAGCGCAGCCCCATCGACATTATCAAGGTGTTGATGAACTACGGCATCATGGCGCCGATCACGCACACCATCGACTTCGATGTGGCCACCATCGTCGCCGAGGAGATGGGCGTCAAGGTCAAGGCGGCGGCCAAGCCTGATCTGCCCGATCTGGCTGCCGCTGTCGAAACCAATGGCAAGACCAAGACCCTGCGCCAGCGTTTGCTGGAGGTCACGCCCGACGAGCGTTTGATCCTGCGCCCGCCCGTTGTGACCGTGCTGGGCCACGTGGATCACGGTAAGACCACCTTGCTGGACGCTATTCGCAAGACCAATGTCGTGGCGCAGGAGTCGGGCGGCATCACCCAGCACATCGGCGCCTATCAGGTGGAGCGCGACGGGCGCAAGATCACCTTCCTGGACACCCCAGGCCACGAGGCATTCACAGCCATGCGAGCCCGCGGCGCCCAAGCCACCGACATCGCGATCCTGGTGGTGGCGGCCGACGACGGCGTGATGCCGCAGACGCGTGAGGCGATTGCCCACGTACGCGCAGCCGAAGTGCCGATCATCATCGCGCTGAACAAGATCGATAAGCCCAACGCCAACCCCGACCGCGTCAAGCAACAGTTGTCCGACGAGGGGCTGCTGGTAGAGGAATGGGGCGGCGAGGTGATCTGCGTCGAAGTAGCGGCCAAGCTGAGGCGCGGCATCGATGACCTGCTGGAGAACCTGTTGCTGCTGGCCGACGTGGAGGCCTTCAAGGCTGACCCGGACGGCCCGGCCATCGGCACGGTCATCGAGGGCACCATGGACAAGGCGCGCGGCTCCACGGCCACAGTGCTGGTGCAGAAGGGTACGCTGCACGTGGGCGATGCGATCCTGGCCGGCAACATCTCCGGCCGCATCCGCGCTATGACCGACAGCAGCGGCAATCCTATCGACTCGGCCACGCCGTCCACCCCTGTGGTCGTGTTGGGTCTGTCGGAAGTGCCCACGGCCGGCGACACCTTCCAGGTCTTCAAAGACGAGCGGTCAGCTCGCGAGGAAGCCACCGCCCGCTTGCTGCTGGAGCGCGAGCGCTCCGAAGCGGTGGTGCATAAGAGCATCACCCTGGACGACGTCTTCGCCCAGATGAAGGCCGGCAAGGTCAAGGAGCTGCGCCTGATCCTCAAGGCCGACGTAGACGGTTCGCTGGAACCGATCATCAACTCGCTCAACCAACTGAGCAGCGACGATCTGCGCATCAAGCTGCTGCACACGGGCACCGGCGACATCACCGACTCCGACCTGATGCTGGCAGCCGCCTCGCAAGCTATCGTGATCGGCTTCAACAACAGCATGAACGCGACCGCCCAGAAGTCTGATCTGGCCAACCAGGTGGACGTGCGCACCTACAAGGTGATCTACGAGCTGATCGCAGACATCGACAAGGCGCTCAAGGGCTTGCTGGAACCGGTCTACGAGGAGCGCACCACCGGCCGGGCTGAGGTGCGAGCCGTGTTCCGAATCCCGCGTCGCGGCAAGATTGCTGGCTGTGTCGTACTGGACGGGGAACTCAACCGCAACTCCCAGGTGCGGGTCATGCGCAACGGCAATCAGGTGATGCAAGGCCGCATCAACTCGCTCAAGCGCTTCCAGGAGGACGTCACCGAGGTCAAGACCGGCTTCGAGTGCGGCATCGGCATCGAGAACTACGACGACATCAAGGAAGGCGATATCATGGAAGCCTTTACCAAGGTGCGTGTCTAACGTGTGCATGAAGAAACCGGGTTTCTCCGAAGAAACCGGTTTCTGACCGTAAGACAACCATCAGCACGAGAAACCGGGTTTTTCGGAAAAAACCCGGTTTCTCGCCGTGAGACTATTATGTCTAGCAGACGACAACTACGCGTGGCTGAGATGATCCAGCAAGAGCTGGCCACCATGATCACCTTCGACCTGCGCGATCCGCGGCTGGCTTTTGTCAGCGTCACGCGCGTTCAGGTTAGCCCCGATCTGCGCCATGCCAACGTTTACATCAGCAGCCTCAGCGGCGAAGAGTCCGAGGCCGAGATCATGGCTGCGCTGCGCAAGGCCAGCGGATTCCTGCGCCGCCAGTTGGGCAGCCGCACCACCCTGCGCTATGTGCCAGAGCTAGCCTTTCACTTCGACGACGGGTTGATCCAGAGCCAGCGCATGAGCGACCTGCTGGACGAAATCGCCAGCGAAGAAACGGCCGCCGAAGAGCCAGCGCAGGACGCCGAGCCGTCCTAGCAAGATCGCTTTCGCCGCACGCCAGGACGCAGAGCACGCAAAGCACGGAGTGATTGCAGTCACCTTCCCTCCTTTGCGCTCCTTGCGCCTTGGCGTGAATTTTTTTCTGCCAACAGAGGTTATCGCCTTGATTGACGCCGCCGAAGCCATCCGCTCGCTGGTGACCACCAGCCAACGCATTCTGCTCATCAGCCACGTCGCGCCTGACGGCGACGCTATCGGCTCGATGTTAGGGCTAAAATGGCTGTTGGAGGCGCAGGGCCGCGCCGTAATCGCCGCCAACCAGGACGGCGTGGCCTATTTGCTGCGCTCGGATCTGGTCGCGCCGGGCTGGCAGTCGGTGGTCCACTCCCCGGTCAAGCCGCAACGCCAGGGAAGCGGCTACGATCTGGTAATCACACTGGACTGCAGCGACATTCAGCGGCTGGGCAAGACCTACCACCCCTCGCTGGCCCATGCGCCGTTGGTCAACATCGACCACCACATCACCAACCTGGGCTTTGGTACGTTCAACCTGGTGGACCCGGCCGCCAGCAGCACGGCCGAGATCGTCTATCGGCTGGCCGAGGCGCTGGCGTGGCCCATTGGCCCCGAGGCGGCCCAATGTCTGCTGACCGGCATCGTCACCGACACGCAGAGCTTCCGCGTCGGCAACGTGACGCCGGCGCTGCTGGGCGTGGCGCAACGGCTGATGGAGGCTGGCGCGTCGCTGCAGGCCATCAACGAAGGCGTGCTGGACCGGCGCAACGTCGACACCATCTGCCTGTGGGGACAAGCGCTGAGCGCGCTGCACCTGGAGGAACGCATCATCTGGACGGCCATCCCACTGGCCATGCGCGGCCGCTGCCAGGGCGTGGAACAGAGCGACTCTGGCCTGGCCAACTTCATGGCCGGCGCCGAGGAGGCCGACGTGGCCGTGATCCTGACTGAACGCGAGGACGGCATGGTGGACGTGGGCATGCGCGCCGATGCTGGCTTCGACGTGGCGCAGGTGGCGCTGGCCCTGGGCGGCGGCGGGCATCCGCGGGCGGCCGGCTGCAGCCTGCGTCTGCCGCTGGAGCAGGCTGCGCACTACGTGCTGGGCGCGCTGAAAGTAGCGCTGGCCGAGCAACGGCTGGCCAGCGCGGCGGCGGAGGGATAGTAGTGAGCGAGCCAACGCCCCTGGGCGGCGTGCTGACCGTCGACAAGCCGGCCGGCTGGACTTCGCACGATGTCGTTGGCAAGGTGCGCCGCCTGGCCGGGCTGCGCCAGGTGGGCCACGCCGGCACGCTGGACCCCATGGCCACGGGCGTGCTGGTGCTGTGCCTGGGTCGAGCCACCCGGCTGCTGGAGTACATCACCGGCCAGCCCAAGATCTATCTGGCCGAGATCACGTTGGGCGCGGCCACCGATACCTACGACGCCGAGGGCGAGGTCACCGAGCGCCACCCTGTACCGGCCCTGAGCCACGAACAACTCGACCAGGCGCTGGACGCCTGGCGCGGCGAGATCATGCAGCGGCCGCCGGCCTATTCAGCGCTGAAACGCGACGGCGTGGCGCTGTACAAGCGGGCGCGGGCCGGCGAGCAGGTCGAGGTTGAGCCGCGGCCGGTGACGGTCTACGAGCTGGCCCTGCTCCAATTCGACGGCCAGGCCGTGCAGTTGCGCATTCGCTGCGGCGCCGGCGCCTACGTGCGCTCCATCGCCCACGACCTGGGGCAGGCGCTGGGCTGCGGCGGCCACCTGAGCGCGCTGCGCCGCACGGCCGTGGGCAGGTTCACCGTCGAAAGCGCCCTCACGCTGGAGCAACTGGCCGAGGCGGGCGCGCTGCCGGCTGCCCTGCTGCCGGCCGACGCTGCGGTGGCCCACCTGGCGCGGGTGGATCTGGTCGAGGCTGAGGGCGTGCGCCTGCTGCACGGTCAGGCAGTGCCTGCCGCGCTGCCGGGCGTTGCCGGCCCGGCGCGCGCCTATGGCCCGGACAACCGTTTTCTCGGCATCGTCGCCTTTGACCCGCAGCTGCAGGTTTGGCGGCCGCAGAAGATGCTGGCTGAGCCTGGCAAATGAGAACCTATCACGCTTTGCCCAACCCGCCGCTGGACTCGCCCTCCAACCTGGCCATCGGCAACTTCGACGGCGTGCATCGCGGCCACCAGGCCCTGCTGCGCGCCATGATCGACGACGCGCGCCGCCGGGGGCGGCTGGCAGGGCTGCTGACCTTCGACCCTCACCCCACGGCCGTGCTGCGGCCCGACCGCGTCCACTCCTACCTGACCACCGTGCCCGAGCGGCTGGAGGCGTTGGCCGAGACCACGCTGGACTTCGCCGTGGTCTATCCCTTCAGCCTGGAGACCGCTCGCACCCCGGCCAGCGCCTTCATCGCCAACGTGCAGCAGGCGCTCAAGCTGGCCGCGCTATGGGTGGGGCCAGACTTCGCCTTAGGACGCAATCGCGAGGGGGATGTCGAGGCCCTGCAGGCTATGGGCGCAACGATGGGCTTCACCGTTCACGTCATCGAGCCGCAACTGCTGGACGGCGAGGAGGTGCGCAGCGGCCGCGTGCGCGCCTACCTGCAGGCGGGCGACGTGCAGGCGGCCGCCCGGCAGCTTGGCCGGTTCTACCAGGTGACAGGCCCAGTGGTGGCCGGCGCGCAGCGCGGCCGCAGCATCGGCTTTCCCACGGCCAACCTGGCCGTGCCACAGGGCCGGCTGCTGCCGGCCAACGGCGTCTATGCCACCTGGGCGCATCTGGACGACGATCCTGTCATGCGCGGACAAAGGCTCCCCAGCGTCACCAACATCGGCGTGCGGCCCAGCTTCGACAACGGCCAGCGCACTGTGGAGGCGCACCTGCTGGACTTCGACGGCGACCTCTACGGCCGGCCCTTGACGCTGCAATTCGCGGCCCGGCTGCGGCCAGAGCAGCGCTTCCCCAGCGTGGACGCGCTGATCGCGCAGATCGGCCAGGACGCGGCCGCGGCGCGGCGGCTATTAGGGGAGGGAGACGGGGATGTTTGAGGCGTGAAGCGTGACCGGAGGGCGGGAGCGGATACTGCTTATCGTGGGGCGGACCAGTGTCGGATGAAATTCAACAGGTCCTCCAGGTTAGTGATCGTAGATGACTCTGGTTCGCTATGGTCAGCGACATGGGTGTGATGAGGAGCAGTGGCAACGTTCGGCCAGTGCGGTGCGTTGTCCCAGCGCTGGCGCAAGTCGCCGTTGGCCTCCATCCATTGATAGGCTTATTTGCGGCTGCCATCGGCAAACAGATAGTCGCGCATCTCAAGGCGGCTGTCATCAAAAAGTGTCGCCTTCAACTGAAGCATGTACGCATCTCCCTCTTGCTCATAGCGCACGACCTGCCATGAACTAAAAAGGTCCGAGTTGGCTTCGAAGAGATGCAACATGATCTATTGCGTCTTGAGCGCCTTCAACTGCGTCTGAATTGCCTCAACTGCTTCGGCGTACCACTGCCACTCCAGGAAAGCATCATCAGCCTCGAAGTCCTCGTGTCCTCCCCGTTCGTAGCGTGCTCTCATCTCGTCTAGCGTGCAGCCCCACGTCCGCTCGAATTGCTGAGTCATCGTCTGAAAGCGCGTTAAGCGCCCCAACAGCATCATACGCGCTTGCTGGCGGGCAGCCATCATAGCGTCAGGATAGCCCAAAGTAGCTAGGAGCTCTCCGTCGTGTAGCTGGTTGCAGTAGCTTGCACTTCAACACCTCCGTGTCCTTCACAATTGTGTCGATTGTACCTGCTGACGCCCGGCCTACCAAGTGTCCGCCAAGCACACGAACTGACCAGGCCTGGCCACTACTTGGCCGGGCCGTCTCTTGTCCCATCACGCCAGCCCGCGTAAAACATCGCCAAAGCGCTGAATCTCCGCCAGCGTGTTGTAATGCACCGCGCCGACGCGCACCATGCCGCCCTGCTCCTCCAAACCCAGGCGCTCGCTGACGGCCAGGGCGTAGAAGTTGCCATCCCAGACGAAGACCCCGGCCCGGCCCAGCGCCTCGGCCATGGCGCGGGGCTGATGGCCCTCCCAGGAAAACGAGACAGTGGGGACGCGCTCGGCCAGGCGGCTGCGGTCGGTAACGCCATGCACACGCAGGCCGGAGACGCCATCTAGCTGGTCGAGGATGGCCGCGCTGAGCAGGTGGTCGTAGTCGCGCAGCAGGGTCATGGCGCGCTGGAGCTGTGCGCGCCGTGGTGCGCTGCGATCCAACCCGCTCAGACCAGCCAGATATTCCACTGCGGCCAGCGTCCCTGCGATGCCCTCATGGTTCTGCGTGCCGGTTTCGAACTTGTGAGGCGGCTTGTTCTTGGCCGGCCGCACCTTGTAAGCGCGCAGGCGGTCCAGCAGCTCGTAGCGGCCATAGAGCACGCCAACATGGGGTCCGAAAAACTTGTACCACCTCGTGCGCCCAGCGGCTGATGGTCACGATGTCATGCACCGTGCCGGTGGCGTTGGAGGCGTAGCCCACGGCCACGATCCTTGTACGCTCGTTGAGCAGGTTGCGCAGGCCGGCCATGTCCAGGGTGTAATCCTCCACGTCGAAGTCGGCCCAGCGCACGGTCGCGCCGCGGTCCTCGGCCAGCAACACCCACGGGCTGATGTTGGCGTCGTGGTCCATGCGCGTCAGCACGATCTCGTCACCGGGACCGATCTCACGGCCCAGCGCGCGGCTGACCGCAAAGGTCAGGGTGGTCATGTTGGGGCCGAAGACGATCTCGTCCGGCGAGGCCGCGCCCAGCAGGTCGGCCATGGCCGCGTGCGCGTCGTCCAGGATCGCGTCGCTGCGCTGGGCCGTGGCGAAGGCCCCGCCGCGGTTGGCGTTGGCGTGCAGCAGGTAATCGGTCATCGCGTCGATCACGGCCCGGGGAACCTGGGTGCCGCCGGGGTTGTCCAGGAACACAGCCGACTGGCCGTCTACCGGCATGGCGAGCGCGGGGAACTCAGAGCGAATTCGATGGAGATCGAGCATGTTGGTCACAGAGCATCCTTTTTCTTGGTCAGGGCGCGGGCGAGTCCGGTAGGTCTTGCTTCTCACAATGCCACCCTGCTACAGTGAACGCACTTGGGCGTCCGGCGCGTGAAGTACCAAGAGGATAGCACACTTGCCTGATAGCTGCAACAGCACGCTCCACCATGAATCGGCAACCATCCTGAATCGATCATGATGTGCGCATGGCTGGCGAGGTCTCCGCAGATGTGGTCGAGCCGTCGAAGGCCAGCAACGAGGCGGTCCTGCCGGCGGACATCTCGCCCGGATCGAACGCCACCAGTGAGGGTGCGAGTCCGGCGATGGTTTGCTCGTGATCTTTTTCGGCTTAGGGCGTTACCATCGGGAACACCGGGTCAAACGTATCGAGCATGCTCAAGAGTTCGCCGAGCTTCTTGCCATCGCCTTTCAGCCAGATGTTGCCGGCTGCCACCTCCTGGTCGTGGGCACACCTCCAGGATCATCATACATCCTTTTGGTGTGTCCACGACACCAGGGCAGGTTCACCTGAGCATCAATGGCAGATAAGTCTTCGACTGAAGGCTAGGAACGACCCCCAGTTGGTTGGCGCTCAGCGGGTCCGAGATGGTCAGCGGATGCGCAGGCAATTCCTTCGTTGCCGGGGCGTGCGTCATCGCGGTACCGCCGCTCGTCCCACCAGTCACCTGCAGCTCGTATTCACTGGCGCCGGCGGCCTGAATCTCCACCAAGATGCGCCCGCTTTGCTGCACGAAGCGGGTGCCCAGGTCCTCCACCTGACCCGGCAGGACTGTATCGTTGCTGAAGCCATCGGGCCGGTAGCCGTTGTGAGGCCGCCAGACGTGTATATCCGGATCTCCAGAGATAGTTCTCAGGATGGCCAGGACCCAACTGCCCCGCTCGATGTAGCCTCGATATTGTACCCGTTCCCCATCGGCCAGCGCCTGGGGACCGTCCAGGCGGTTGACGAACACCAGGGACTGTTCGTCCAGCGTGGAGACGTTGCCCGCGCTGTCGGCGACCCACAGCCCCAGGTACTTGACACCCTGACCTGTGGAGAGGGTCCACGTGAAGACGCTGGTGTAGTCGATCCAGCCGCTGTTGTGCGCCACCGTCCAGACGCCGCTAACGGGATCAGGCGTCCACTCCCGCAGGGCCATCCACCGGGCGTCGGGCGCGGCCGCGATGCCCAGATGAATTTGCGGATCCGTGACTGCCTGCTTCTCCCCAAGGGCCACCTTGACCCACGGCGGCGTGAAGTCAGCGCCGGCAGGCAGGCTGGGGTCCACCACGACGACGGTCTCAGCGGTTACCGTCTGCTCGCGGTCCGTGAACTCCTGGCGCTGTTCTGGCTCCAGCAGGTCCGTGTTGGGCCAGAAGGCGTGGAACGTGGCCTGGTTGCTCAGGGTGGTCGCTGGTACGCCTGCGCTAACCTGCGCGTCGAAGCTGTGCCGCTCTGCCTGCCCGGGCCACAGCAGCGTGGCCGGCCAGGTGAGAGTGTGGGCGGCAGGATCGTAGCTAACGCTGGGATCCAGGGTGTCCATGACAGGCGTGAGCCCCACGGGAAGGGTGTTGGTAATGGCCACCAACGCGTCCTGCCAGCCTGCATTGCGGGCTGTCAGAACGAAGTGAACCATGTCTCCTGGCCGCACACTGCCAGGCGAAGCTGTCACGCTGCTGCCGCCCAGGTCAGGTGAACCCAAGGGGAGCTTGAGCACGCGGGCAATCTCGTAGGGCTGCTCCAGGTTGCCGGCCTGATCCTGGGACTGGCCGGTGAAGATGTGGTAGCCTGTGCCGAACTCGTTGGTGGCGGTGTAGATCCAGTTGACCTCGATCTGAGGTTGGCCGGGCAGGGGATGCCACACCCCGATGTGATGGGAGGACGTCCAGTCCATGCCATTGTAGTTCAGGTCCATGCCGCTGCGGCCCGAGAGATCGTCGGCGATGGCGCCGGCCAGCACCAGTTCCTGGTTGCCCACGGTGTTGGTGAGGACCGTGGCAATCCAGGCGCCTGGTCCTTGCCCTCCCGTCACGTGGGAGTCCGGCGCAGTTCCGTCGATCTTGAAGGTGGTCGAGACAGGCTCCGAGGTATGGCCAACGGCGTCGGTGGCGCGGGCAAATACCGTCGTGCTTGCCGTGTCGGCTGCAAACGCCAACGGCGCGCTGTAGGGCTGCCAGGCGACGCCATCCGTGCTGAACTCGACCACGAGGACGCCGGACCCAGGCGTGTCCGTGGCGGCCACGGTCACCGTGAGCGGGGTGACATACCAGCCGTTGCTGCCGGTGGGCCAGGCCGGGTCCACCGTCAGCACGACCTGCGGGGCGTTGGCGTCCACGCGGATGGCCCGATGCGCGCTGTCGCTCCACTGGCCGCCGTCGCTCGCGGCCCGCACATGCATGTGCCAGATGCCGTCGGGCAACCCGGTATAGGTGATCTCGTTGGCCAGTCCCCGGATGCGCTGCCCCAGCGCTGTGTCCGCAGTGCCGTCCAAGTGCCAGTTGTAGCCGGCTATCACTGCCGGGTCGCCGGCCGGCTGGGCCCAAGTGAAGGTGGCTGTGCTGGCGGTGTACCAGGTAGCCCCGTCGGGATGCGTCGGGCTGGTGAGCAAAGGCACGGTGGGCGTCAGCACGGGGCTGGCCGCAGCGACCGGCGGCGAGGCCGCTGACTCCGTGCTTGGGTAATACTGGGGCACCCAGTAGTCCAGCACCAGGAATGCCTGATTCACCCCTCCGCTGGACCTGGCCTCTTGCAGCCAGACATAGGGCGCAAAGGTGTAGGTCGGTTCCTTTGGCGCCACATTAGGAGGCCCTGCGATGTCGGTATCGAAGCTGATCTCTTCGGACCAGGAGAGGATGTGAGCGTTCTTCTGAGTGGTTCCCGTGGAAAGCTCGGCGCTGCTGCCCTTGACCTCCATACCCAAGGTGTATTTGTTGGACGTGCTGCTGCCTACGACTTGCTCGCTCTCGTTCCCGAAGCCTATCGTGGGCCCGCCACCTGAGTAGCCCGGATCCACCAACTGGGGATTGCCGTTGTAGACATGCACGATCTGTCCGGGCACGGCCTGTTCCCGGCCATTGCGCCAGGTGATCTTGAAGGTCTCGCCGTCGATGTTGGCAGGAACGCCCCTGGGCCACAGCATTGGCTCGCCTGGCCACCCCCACACCTGGACTTCGGCCAGTTGCAGGTAGTTCGCGCCGGCGAGCTGCACCCGCAGGTAGCGACCACGCTGGCCCACCGGCACGGTCGTGGTCACCCGCCAGCCTTGATCTGCGGTGACGTGGTGATGCCAGACGCCTGCGGCGATCAACTGGTTGGGATCGTTGGAGGTGAAAGGCTCCTCCGACACGAAGACGTAGAAGTTCTGCAGCCGGTCGCTGCAGCAGTCCGTCCGGTTCCACAGCTGGACCCCGTCGATCTGCTGCACGCCGCCCAGGTCCACCTGCCACCAGGGATAGGCCTGGTTGCTGGTGATGGATACGGAGTTATGGGCGTAGTTGCCGTCGGTGTTGCCATCCACGGCCCGCGAAGCAGCCGCAGATTGGTAGATGCCCGACTGGGTGGCGGATGCACCCAGCCCCTGCGCCAGGTTGATGCCCACCGGCACCCACGACGCGGGGTAGGTGGCCAGGCCATCGGTGTACCACCACTCCAACGTATGGGCCGTGTTCACTGCCAGCGTTGGCACGCAAACGTCCATGTCGCCCCAGGTGGGTTCGGTGTAACGGTAGCAATCGTAGTCGGTCTTCACCAGGTTCAGGTTGGCAAAGCTGGCCTCATCCCCCGGAATAGCTGGGTCCACCTCCCAGGGGGCTCTGGTGTAATACCTACCCCCATCGGAGTGAGTGGTGGTCTGCTGATCCTCGGCAAAGCACGACTTCTCCCACTCATAGGTGAAGGAGGGGCCGATCCCGTCCACTTCATAGCCGATGGTGACGGAGCCGCCGATCATCACGTCGGTGCCTGTGACGGTTCCCTGGCCCTGGCTCGATTCGTACCCGAAAGTGGCCTTGGCGTCAGAATAGTTGCGGCCCCATTCCTCATCCGGCCCGTGGGGCGGGGCATGGATCACCGACACGATGTTCATCTCCGGCTTGGAGTAACAGATCCCGTGATAGGTCCCGTACCTGCTATCTCCGTTCACATCGCCCAGGTCCAGCCAGAAATTCCCGAACTTGTGGCTGGAGCCGATTTCATAAGAGGCGTACACGCTTGATAGACCCGCCTCGGCGTTGAAGGTGTAGACCCTCAGGTCGCCTTCGTCGAAGGGGTACACCCGGGCGAGCACAATCTCGTCCATGCCATCGTCGTCCAGCTCGCCAGTGGCCACGTTCACGGCGCTGAGAATCGTCTCGTCCTCGGTAAACGCCGGTATTTGCTGGCTGCCGAGTCCCGTGAATAGGCCAGTGCGATAGAAGCAGGGCGGATCCCCCTCATCGTGATTCGGACAGTTGGTCTGCCAAGCGGGGTCTGCCACAGGGATGTAGGCGAAGGTCTGCAAGACCGGCTGCCAGGACTCGCTGGGGCTGATGTCTGTCTCCCAGTGCATCGTGCCCAGGCCGACGGCGATCTCGTCCACTCCATCGCCATCCAGGTCGCCGGCCGACAGCGAGACGGTCTGGGCGGCCTTGGGATTATGGTTTCCGAGGGTAGTATTGATGTACACCTGGTCGTCCATCACCAGGCGGTCGTCGAGGTGGGTGGTTCCGTGGGTTTCCTGCACGAACTTCAGGGCCAGCAGTTGGAACCGGGGACTCTGGTCATCGCCTGTGCGGAAGCCCAGGATCGCCTCGTCGCGCCAGTCCCCGTCCACGTCGCCGGTGGTCACGTCGATGGGGCGCCAATTGCCATAGTTGGTGTAGAGGAGCTCCTCCTTGGCGACATTGTCCCGGTCGTGGCTGGTCCAATACTGGTTGTAGAGCGGCGTCATGGTGCCGTCGTCGTTGCGGCGCAAGATCACCACATGCAGATGCTTGCTGCCGTCCTTCATCACCGTGACGATCTCGTCTTTGAAGCCATCGCCGTTCAGATCTCCCACGGCCACGGCCACATAGCCCACGTTTCCCAGCCCGGCGGGATCCTGGTTGGCGGTCCAGTTGCCGTAGTCCTGGTTGACGGCATGAGCGATGGCGCCATTCGCAGCCCCGTTGAGCAGGACCACGTGGATGGCATTATAGTCGTCTTCGAAGGCGATCACCACCTCCTCGTCGTCGCCTGAGCGGTCCAGGTCGCCGCTGTCGATGTCTATCCAGTTGACATTTTCCCCTTTGTAGACATCGCCATCGCGATACCACGCTGAACCCGTGGCGCCAGAGGCGCTGCTGATGGCGCTGAGCCGATCGCTGTTGTCTCGAAAGGCCGAGACTCGCTCCACCGTGCCGTCGCCGTTCAGGTCGGCTGCGGCGACGGACAGCCTGCGCACGTGCGAGAGCGCGCTGCTGCCTGTGTAGACAACCGACTCGGTGAGGCTCAGCCCGCTATCGGTGGTGTCCAGGACGAAGTTGCGGAGATAGTAGTCATCGTGCCAATGCCTGGCGGCAACCACGATCTCATCTTCCGAGCGCAGCTTGACCCGGTCGCCAGTGGGTGGATGGGTCGGGCAGGGCGTGGGTGTAGGCGTGGAGGAGACGCCCTCCATTGCCGGCGGCGATGAGGCGAGGCCCTGCGAGTAGGCGGGTAGCTGGTGCTGGCTCAAGGCCATGGTCACCAGGCACAACGCCGCCAGCGGGACTAGCACGACGACGAACTTGTGACTGAACACTGACTTGGTTGGGGGCTTCATGCTGGCCTCCTATGCAAGCATGTCACTGAACACACGACTACAACCGGCGACCGTCTTCTGCGCCCTGCGCAGCGCCGCTGGCCGCGAGGGCGTCGTCCCTATTCAAACAGGTCCATGAAATCATAGAAGCTTTCTGGAGCTCCTCCGGAAATTACCACCACGCCAGTGGCGACGGCGACTTCAGGATCAAGCTTTGCCAGAACCAGCTCTTTCCAGGTCAGTGAGTCGGTGGTAATGACAAACTGACCGTTGCTTGCGGACGGAGGATCCACCTCAAGGATGCCCTTGCGAACTTGCAAAGCGTAGTAATCTGGTTCCGGGCGGTTGTTCTGGCGTGTGTCCGTCAGCCGAAGGCCAACAAGTACGTCCGTCGCCATGGACTTGGAAGCGTTCAGATTGACGGCCATGATGCGATGCAGGGTATCCAGGGGCATCAACTGAACGACGTTACCGCCCATCCTGGAGAAGATCGCTTTGGGGTCCCCCCAAGGGAACGGCGTCTGAGCTTGTCCTGTCATCAACAGATAGTCGGACAGGAGCATGTTGCGCGCTTGAGAATTCATCGTGTTTTCTGCCAAGGCGAGCATCGCCGCCTTCTTGGTATCAAACGCCGCAGCATTCCCTGGTTCGAGCAGGAGCACATCGTCGGCGAGTCTTAATGCCCACTCCAGGTTACCTGCATCCAACGCATTCTGGGCCTTGCTCGACAGGGCATCGACTCCGCCTGCCAGCTCGGCCGACATCTGCGCCTCACTCAGCGGAGACTGCGGAAACAGATCTCTGACTTCGCCGGTGTAATAGCCCCGGTAGTAGCGGAAGATGTGGTAGATGTCCCAGTCTTTCCCGCCATACGTCTCCTGCAAGTAGGGACTTTCGGCGAGATGAGGCGGCAACACCAGCAAGTCCTTGATCTCTCCGGGTGTGAAGCCTCGGTTCAAGTATTGCACTGTCTGGTCGTGCAGGAACTGGATGGCGTCGCTGAAGTTGGTGAGGTATTGGCGGACATTCTCTTGTCCGGCTGTGACGGGATTGGGGCCGTGAAGCGCCACCAGGTATTCGGGGTTGAGGCTTCGGCTAAGTTTCAGGGTGTTCACGTAGTCCAGCGGATTTCTCTGGCCGCTACCTCGCATGGTCGTCAGGGCCGGGAAGGCCTCGTAGAGAACGCCGATCTCTATCAGGACTTGCTTGCGCGGCAGCCATACGAGGATGATATCGCGCGTCTCACCCGCCACGGCTATGAGGTGTAGCTGAACGCCAGCGATTGTTGTTTTCAATTCGTCCTTCACGGTCCTCGTAGGCGGCAGAAAGCCCGATGGCCCGATAATCTGCGGTCCGGCAAGGACATAGCCCGCATACCAGCCGTCACCATTTTGAACGGGAGCATCCATGAACATAAGCCCTGTCATCTTGATTCCGCCTTCAACCCTCGACGGATAGATCTGGCCATACCACTCGTCAAACAGGGAGCTCATCAGGTTTTCGTGCGCGATGATCTCCGTGCGCTCGTCGGCAAACACAGATGCGCCGTTGATATGGCAGTCGTGGTCGTGGGTGTAGATGATCGCCTTGACGGGTTTCTTGTCGAAGATGTTGTCCAGATGGGCATTGAAGGCAGCCTTGACGGCCTGTGCCGCAGGAATGCTTTCCCCTGGATCAACAACAATCAAGCCGTTGACGCCCTCGATCAGCGTTGGGTTGTCTCGATTGTATCCTCGAGCAACGTACACACCGTCGGTGACGCGGATCACCGTGGGTGGGAAGAACTCCTCATATTTGGCCAGCAGCGTAGGATGGACCGGTACCGCTGGAGGCTCATAGGGCGCCGCCGCTGAGGTCGGCACCAAGATGCTGAATAGCAGAGCCAGACAGATGAAGGTTTTCATTTCGGAGCTCCTTTCGCAAGGTTTGGTGGAAAAATCGACAGAGTTCGAGCAATGCAGCAGGTCATCTGCTCTGGGAGCGACGACCAATCACGTTGGTGGACAACTCAGTCTGGGATTTGTAACCCATTGAGCTAGTCCAGTTCACCATGTCCAGCTATCGCCAGACTGTGCGTACGTCCATCATGGCGGACTCCGTGATGGTGATGTTCGGCATACTACCGGTTAGCACAACTCGTTTCGCCATCCAGACCGTGTCCGGCCGCAGGTCGCCCAGGATCACCACGGCCTGGTCTGGATCCGGGCTGGGACAGAGATAGTTGATGCGCTCATCCCCTACGCCCCCGGTGGCGCCGGTGGCATACTCGCACACGGTCCCATCAGGCAGTTCCACCAGCCAGGCATGTCCGGTCGTGTCCTGGGGCATCTCAGGCGCCGGCAGGGGGCCGGTCAGTAC
>JBFYTD010000047.1:0-8868 GCA_041300885.1 Anaerolineae bacterium
CTGTGACCTACAACGGCGCTGTGGTGAACTTCACCAACGTCCAGGACCCGCCGCTGCCCGGCGCATCCATCACCTCAGCTACGTCTGCTGGCGCTAGCTGTTCGACAACCTATCGAGTTCAGCCTGGGGACACGTTGTCTGGCATCGCTGCCAGCCATGGCGCGACGGTGCAAGCCGTCGTTCAAGCCAATGGCATCACCAACCCCAACTACGTCCAGGCTGGCCAGACGCTATGTATCCGGTAACACCGGTAATCTAAGCCGATAGCTGTTAGTTCCGCAACAGAAAGCGGGTGGCATGACGCCACCCGCTTTTTGTATACTGGCACTCCACACTGAACTGCGGAGCTTGCTCAGCCGTCGAAGCCCCACCTTTCCAAGGTGGGATCCTGCTGCGCCAGGGCTATCTGCTGACTCGATACAGCCACACGCCCTTCTCGCCAGTCTCCCTCGTCACTTGTCCCTTCTGTTCCAATACATCCAGATGGCCCAGTACCTCCGATGCGGCGAGGAAGGTGTCCACGGCGTCGAGCTTGCGGAACAGCGTCTCGGCGAGCTGCCAGACGGTTCGGGGTTTGCGACGCAGCTCATCCAACAGCCGCGCCAGCCGCTGCTCGTAGAAGCGGAAACGGCTGTTGATCAGGCTGCGCACATCGGCCACCGCGTCGCCGTGGCCGGGGAGCACCAGCGCAACCGGCAACTCGTAAACGCGGCACAGCGACGTCCAGTAGTCCACCAGGGGGCGGCGACGCTCCGTCTCGCCCAGTGGAGGCGGGCCGACAATCGCGTTGGAGCTGATGTGGGCCAGCAGATGGTCGTTGCCCAGCAGCAGCCGCTCTGCCGGCTGGTAGAGACAGATCAGGTTATCCGCGTGGCCGGGGCAGTGCAACACCTGCCATGCGGCCCCGGCGACCTCGACAGTATCGCCTTCGTTCAGCACGCGCGCCACCGGAGCGTGGGTGATGAACTGCTGCATGCCGCGGTAGAGCTGGGCGGTCTTCTCGGCCAACGTAGCCGGTACGCCCGCTGCCAGCAGCAGGTCCAGCCAGAACTGCTCGCGCGGAGCCAGATACGAATTCCAGCCTTCGATCAACGGCTGGGCCAGCGGGTGCGCCCAGACCTCAGCGCCGCTGGCAGCAACGATGGTTCCTGCCAACCCGTAGTGGTCGGCGTGGGCATGGGTGATGATCACTCGCTGGATATCGCCCAGGAGGACGCCATGCTCAGCCAGGCCGGCCTGCAACGCAGCCAGCGCAGCGAGAGTCTGCGGTCCGGTGTCAATCAGGGTCAGAGGATCCCCCTGCATCAGGTAGGCATGGACTGGCCCCACCGGAAAGGGGGTCGGCAGCGTAATCTGATGGACGCTACGCAAGAGTGGGGCGTCGAACGGGTCGACGGGGACGGTCTGCATGATGCCTCTGAGTCGGATCAGCCTTCTTTGCTCTTGACGAGCACGGTCCAGGCGCCGCGCTGGACGACCTTGTCTTCCTGGTTGAGGATCTGCACCTTGAAGGTAACGTAACCGCCGCCCAGCCGCGCCATCGACTTAAGCTCGCTGACCGTGGCCTGGACACGGATGGTGTCGCCGATCTTGACCGCAGCGCGGAACTGCCACTCCAGCCCCATAAAACCGAGGACGGTCTGGTGCATGAAGCCCAGGCGTTCGGCCAGGCCAGTGGCCATCGAGAGCACCAGCAGGCCGTGGGCGATGCGCTCGCCATAGGGGGTCTCTTTGGCCGCCTCGGCGTCCGTGTGCAACGGATTCCAGTCCCCGCTGAGCATGGCGAAGTTGACAATGTCGGCCTCTGTCACGGTGCGTCCCTGACTGGTGATCGCATCGCCGACGGTATATTCTTCGTAATAAAGCCCCTGGACGGGCCGCAGATCAGCCATAGTGACACTCCTTGCAAGAAATGAGGTAGACTGCGACTATTGTACTGGTGCAACCAAGCTTTGACAAGCTATGGAGGCTCTCTGGCATGGTGCGGGTAAGCCCCAAAAACAACAACAGGCCCAAACCATGTGGTTTGGGCCTGTTGGCGGAGAAGGGGCCTCAAGTAACTTTCGAGCTCTGTTTCACAGGATTTACCGTGCTTTCACGGTTTCGGCAATCACTGTTCTTCCTGATTTCCAGGTTGTTGCCTTGGTCCTGTAGCGGTACTGTCTGACGTGGTACAACTGACCTGTGCGTCTAAGCGGCCGCGCACTTCACTGTCCGATTTCCACAGGCTCCCTGCTCCTAACTGGGAGAACTTTGACTTTCAACGCATCTCTAGCGGTCCTCCCTCAACCGTGTTCCACCTCCTGCTTTGCACTAGTCAGAGCGAGGGTTGGTTGGATTTTCAGGTTTGGTCCGTCAACTTGCGTTGAGTTGTTAAAGTGCTCTCAGCTAGTTTCATTATATCATGCATGCTTTGACCGAGTCAATCACTTTCTGTAAACTGGCGGAAATTTAAGGTACTGGCGCCCGATACTATGAAGCGGTTCTCGCCCGCGGGCGCAGCAGCCAGACGGCCAACATAATCAGCCCGCCGCCGGCAACCTGGCCCGCGCTCAGGGTCTGGCCCAAGACCAGATAGGCCAGCAGTGCGGCCAACACCGGCTCCAGGGTGGCGATCAGGCTGGCAACGCTGACGGGCACCGCGCGCACGCCGGCTGCGTAGGCCACCGACGCGCCCACCGTAGGTCCCAGCGCCAAGAGCAGCAGCCAGAAGACTGTTCCAGGACTCTGCAACGCTCCAGCTAAGGGCGCTAACGGCTGCAGAACCAGGAGCACGGCCGCGCCCACTAACATGCCGTAGCACTGCAAAGTCCACGGGTTGGTGTGGCGGATACCCACTTTGTTGAAGACGCTCCACAGGCCATACGTCAGACCCGACAGCAAACCCCAGAAGATGCCCAGAGCGTTGAGGCGCAGCAGCCCCGGCTGATAAACCTGCGCCACCAGCGCAGAGCCGGCAAGGGTCAGCAGCAACGCGACCAAGTGGGTGCGCGTCAGCCGTTCGCCCAGGAAACGCCAGGCAATCACGGCCACCCAGGCCGGCGCGGTGTAAAGCAGCACCGCTGCCACCGCTACGCCGACCGAAAGGATGGCGTTGATATAGGCGGCGTAGAATAGCGCGATCCCGACAACGCCGTAGAACACGACCACCCTCAGCGCCCGCCGGTTGAGACGCAACCATGCCGGACGCAGCGCAAGTAGGCCGGCCAGCAGGATCAACCCGCCCAAGCCAGCGCGCAATCCCGCCACGGCCAGGGGCGGCAGGCCAAACGTGCCGGCCAGGTAGGTGTAGATGATTCCCAACGTAGCCCAAAGCGACGCAGCCAACAGCACCAGGAGGTAGCCGCGCGCCAGACTGGTGGGTGGGGGGGAGGATGACGGTTCGGTGGTCATGGACGATCGCTTGGCCTGATTGGGAAGTTGCGACCGATTGTACTCCAGCAACAGGTAGCTGTCCATTTGCAGCCGCGCTTGCCCGCCGGACGATCTTGCGCGATAATATGCACAACTCTGTTAGCGCCGCATCCACGCTATGACAGTCTCCACTGAGGAGGACGAAAGCATGATCACCGTTTCTATCAAAGACGAAAATGCCGGAAGCGTAGCCCAGCAGGTCTACGACCGGCTGTGGGCAGAGCAGGGCCTGCGCACCACCACCGCCGACATCGAGATCGAGGCCCAGGAAGGTGTGGTGGCGTTGAACGGCCGTGTGCGCACCCAGATTCTGCGCAGCCAGGCTGATCGGTTGGCTCGCATGGGTTTGAACGGCTGGCAGCTTCACAACAACCTGATCGCCGACGACCACCTGGCCATGGACCTGGCCGCCCGGCTGGCGGCTGATCCGCGTACAGCCACGGCCAACGTGCGTTTCGAAGTATTTCTCGGCGTGGCCTATCTCGGCGGGACGGTCACCAGCCCGGAGCAACGCGCCGCAGCATTGGAACTGGCTGGCCAAGCGCCTGGTGTGGTGAAGGTGGAAGATCGCATGGGGGTCATCCGCTGATTCACAGCCCGTCCTCAAAAAGACCTCTTGAAGCCACGGGTAACCCCCGTGGCTTTTTTGCGCACCGGATGATCTAACAGAACGCTAACTCTTCGCAAACGTTGATCTAACAAAAAGGTGCTATCCTAGAGGCAGATGAGCGTCGAGCGAGCTTTGGTTGACGCTCAAAAATCAAAACTTGAGTAGAGTGCCACATAGGCTCAGGCAATTCGTCTGACAGGAGGCAAGTCAAAATGGCAGGCAACATTGTTCGATGGGAGCCGATGCGCGAGATGCTTTCACTGCGCGAGGCGATGGACAAGCTATTCGAGGAGAGCTTCGTCGGCCCGCAATGGCGGTCGATGTGGCAAGCCGATGGCGGCGGCGCTACGCTGGCGCTGGATCTCTACGAGACCGAAGACGCGCTGAAGGTCACTGCTCCGGTGCCCGGCATCAAACCCGAAGAGGTCGAGATCACTATCACCGGCAACACGCTGACCATCAAGGGCGAGACCAAGGTCGAGGAGCGCGAGGAGAAGGGCAACTATCTGCGCCAGGAGGTGCGCTACGGCAGCTTCCAGCGCACGATGGAACTTCCGACGGCTGTGCAGTCCGATAAGGCAGAGGCTGTGTTCGATAACGGCATGCTGATGCTGACTCTGCCCAAGGCAGAGCAGGTCAAGCCCAAGAGCATCAAGATCAACGTCAAGTAAGCGTCGTGACAACACCGGCAGCCGAGTCGGGCCAACGACCGCCCGACTCAGCTGCTTCTTTGAGACCATTCAACCAAACTCTGACATAACTGAACCTAAGGAGAAATTAACATGACTCGTGTAATTACCCGCTTTGAGCCCGCCCGTGAGTTCGTGACCCTGCGTGATGCGATGGATCGCCTATTCGAGGATAGCTTCGTGCAGCCGAGCTGGACCGCCCTGGCCCGCCGGCCGCGCACCAACCAGGAAGAATGGCGGCTGCCGCTGGATGCCTATAGCACGGCCGAGGAGATCGTGATCATGGCCGCTGTGCCTGGCGTCAACCCCGAGAACGTCGAGATTACCTTCGAGGGTGACGTGCTGACGATTCGCGGCGAGTTCCCTGGCGCGCTGGAGAACGTGGAGTATATCATGCGCGAGCGGCGCCACGGTCGCTTCAGCCGCAGCCTGACCTTCAACGTGCCGGTCAACGCCGAAGGCATCGAAGCCACCTTCGAACACGGCGTGCTGACCATCGTGGCCCCTAAGGCCGAGACCGTCAAGCCCAAGACCATCAAAGTAACGGCCAAGTAGGCAGTAGGCAGTGAACAGTAAGCAGTAAACAATCAGTGAGAGTAGCGCAGCGGCGGGGCTGCGCTGCTCTCGTTGTGCTCTTGATAGGCTGTCGGTTTGGCGGTTGGCGGGCAACAGGAGTATACTGACTGCTAAACAAAAGCAAGAGGAGCCAGCCAGGTATGCCGATCTACGAATTCCAGTGTGACACCTGCGGTACACATTTTGAGCGCCGCCAGGCTTTTGGCGACGCCAGCACGCCAGCTTGCCCCAAAGGGCACGACGGAGTCCACCGACTTTTCAGCGCGCCGAGTATTGTCTTCAAAGGCTCTGGCTGGTATGTGACCGACAGCCGCAAGTCCAGCCCATCGGCTGGCTCTGATTGATTTGACGGCTTCGATAACGCCAATCAACGCCCCATCGCTTTAGTGGGGCGTTTTTCGTGTTACGGTTACGGGGTGATATACTCTCGGTGGCGGTGCGATTATCTTGGCGATCCACCTTTCTAGGCGCATATCATCCTAGCCCTATCATGACCATCTGGCTCGACCCTGCTGCTACCCCGGTCCCTGCCCTGCTGAGCAAGACCGTTGGCGGCCATCCGCTGGTTGCCCAGGTGCTCGCCCAGCGCGGCATGCTCGACGTCGACCGCGCCCGCGCTTTCCTTGATCCCGCGTGCTACACCCCAGCCTCCCCCTTCGAGCTGCCCGACATGGACCGGGCCGTGGAACGCATCCAACGGGCCGTGCAGACCGGCCAGCGCATCGCCGTCTGGGGTGACTTCGACGTGGACGGCCAGACAGCTACCACGGTGCTGGTGCAGTCGCTGCGCAGTCTGGGCGCGGACGTCAGCTTCCACATCCCCGTGCGCGCCGAGGAGGGGCACGGCGTCAACCTGCCCTGGCTACAGCGCCTCATCGACCAGGGCGCACAGCTTGTCGTGACCTGCGATACCGGCATCGACGCGCACGAGGCCGTGGACTACGCCCACCAGCGCGGCGTCGATTTGGTCATCACCGACCACCACGATCTGCCGGCAACCCTGCCCGCGGCCAGCGCTGCGGTCAATCCCAAGCTGCTGCCGGCTGGCCATCCTCTGAGCACGCTACCCGGCGTGGGCGTAGCCTATAAGCTGGCCGAGGCGTTGCAGCCCGACGCCAGCGCCCATCTGGACCTGGTCGCACTGGGCATCGTGGCCGACGTGGCCGTGCAGACCGGCGACGCACGCTATCTCCTGCAGCGCGGTCTGGCCAGCCTGCGGCAAACTGAGCGGCTGGGCCTGCAGGCCATGCTGCAATTGGCCGATGTCAACCCGGTCTGGCTCCACGAGGAGCACATCGGTTTCGAGCTGGGGCCGCGGCTCAACGCGCTGGGCCGGCTGGGCGACGCCAACCTGGCCGTGGAGTTCCTCACGACGGCCGACGCTCAGCGGGCGCAGGTGCTGGCCACCATGCTGGAGGGCCTCAACGCCGAGCGCAAGCGGCTGACCGATCAGATCTTTCAAGGCGCGTTGGCCCAAATCGAACGCGACCCTTCGCTGCTGCAGCATGCCGCCCTGGTGCTGGCCCATCCCAGTTGGCCGGCCGGCGTGATTGGCATCGTCGCCAGCCGGCTGGCCGAGCGCTTCAACCGTCCCGTCGTGCTGCTGGCTGCGCCGCCCGGCCAACTGGCTCGCGGCTCGGCCCGCTCGATTGAGGGCTGCAATATAAGCCAGGCTATTGCCGCACACAGCGACCTGTTGGCCGGCTTCGGCGGGCACCCCATGGCGGCCGGCCTGGCCATCGACCCGGAGCGCATTCCCGAGTTTCGCCGCAAGCTGTCGCGCAGCGTGGCTGCCCAGCTAGGCGCAACTGCGGTCAAACCAACCCTTACCATTGACGGCTACCTGGCTCTGGCTGATCTCTCGCTGGACCTGGCAGCCGACCTGGAGCGGCTGGCCCCCTTTGGGCCGGGCAATCCGCGTCTGGTGCTGGTCAGTCCCAGCCATATCCTGGTCAGCGAAACGACCATTGGGCGTACTCGTGAGCACAGGCGGTTGACTGTTGAGGATGAGCTTGGAGCCAGGCAGCAAGTGCTCTGGTGGCAGGGCGCCGGCTGGCCGCTGCCCGAGGGACGCTTCGATTTGGCCTACAGCGCTCGCGCCAGCACCTGGCGGGGACAGCGCAGCGTACAGATCGAGTGGGTGGACGCTCGTTCCATCCCTGACGCGCCGGTCGTCATTCAGCCCGCACGGCCGGCTATCGTCGATCACCGCCGCGCGCCGCAGCCGTTGGCTTTGCTGAACCAGGCGCGCAGCCAGTCCGGCGTGCAGGTATGGGCCGAAGGCGAGGCGAGGCGCGAGTTGGGTGGGCAAGACCGCGGCCAGTTGGCGCTAGCTGACACTCTGGTGATTTGGACCATCCCACCCGGCCGCGCCGAGCTACAGCTTGTATTGAATCAAGTCAAACCGAAGGCTGTTGTCCTGTTTGCTAACGACCCAGGCATGGACCAGCTCGATGCCTTCCTGGCTCGGCTGGCCGGCCTGGCCAAGCGCGCGCTGCGGACAGAAGAGGGCCAGGTCAGCGTGTTGCGACTGGCCGCTGCCACGGCTCAACGGGCTACTGTCGTGCGGTTAGGGCTGCGTTGGCTGGCCGCTCGCGGCCACGTGCGCATCCAAGCCGACGAGGGCGACACGCTGCGACTGGCGGCTGGCGATGGGTCAGCTAGCGCCGATCTGGCCGCTATCACTGCGCAGCTACGCGATCTGCTGGCCGAAACCGCCGCTTTCCGCCGCTACTTCGCCCAGGCCGACGCTGAGGTGCTGCTGGACTGAAGCGACCGGCCCGAGCCGCGAGAGGCCACACTGGAGCAAGAACCATGCAAGAAGAAATCCTGAACATCCTCGACCGCAACCTGCAGGCCATCTGGGACGGCGACGCCGACGCCTTTGCTGCGCTCTGCGCGCCCGACGTTTCCTTCTTCGAGTGGTACATCAGCACGCAACGCATCGACGGCGTGGACTTCCACCTGCGTGAGATCAGGGTGCATGCCCAGGCGCTGGGCGGCGGCGCTGACAGCCACACGGAGCACGAGATCCTCCAGCCGCGCGTCCAGCTCTACGACGACACGGCTATAATCACCTACACCCTGCTGGTGCGTTCGGTGCAGGGCACGGCCGTGACTCGCACGCAGCAAAACGAGACGCGCGTCTACCACCGCTTCGACGAGGGCTGGAAGCTGGTGCATTGCCACAAGTCACCCTGCTGGCGCGCGCCGCATGACCCGCCGCTGCGCTAAGACCCACCATGGGCTTGTGAGCGCCCCTGTGCTGTGCTATAATCTCCCAAATGACAAACGAAACTGGCCTCTTCTTCGACGAAGCAACTATTTATGTAAAAAGCGGCGACGGCGGCAACGGCTTGGTCTCCTTTCGCCGCGAGAAGTACATCTCGCACGGCGGCCCGGCCGGCGGCAACGGCGGCAAGGGCGGCGACGTCGTCCTGCGCGCCGACAAGAGCCTCAACACGCTGCTGGCTTTCAAGCATCAGGTGCATTTCAAGGCGGAGCGCGGTGGCCACGGCGGCAGCACCAACAAGCAAGGCAGGACCGGCGAAGACTGTGTCGTCCCCGTGCCGGCCGGCC
>JBFYTD010000453.1:0-3129 GCA_041300885.1 Anaerolineae bacterium
GCCTGCAAGTTCGTGCCGCTGCCGGAGATGAGAACTGCCAGTCGTTTCGTCACGAGAGTTTGCTCGGATGGGAATAGCCCGAATGCGTAACTCGTAATCCAGAAGCCAGCGCAAAGCTCTCCGGTTGCGTACTACGGATCACGGATCACACACATCTGTTCGCCAGCCACCACCTCGCCAACCAGCCAGCCTTCTCCCAGCGCGCGCAGGACCAGGGCAGCTTGTTCTGCCCGCGTGACCACCAATATGCCTAGCCCCAGGTTGAAGACGTGGGCCATCTCGGCGTCGGTGATCTGGCCGGCGCGCTGGATGAGCTGGAAGAGCGGCAGAATGGGCCAACTGCCGCGGCGCAGATGGATGGCTGTACTGGCTGGTAAAATGCGCGGTGGATTGTCAATCAACCCGCCGCCGGTGATGTGGGCCAGGCCCTTGATAGCAATGCCGGCCTGGCGCAGGCGCTGCACCTCGGCCAAATAACTGCGGTGCGGCGCCAGCAGCGCCTCGCCCAGCGGCCGGCCCAGCTCCGGCAGCTCAGCGCGCAAATCCCAGCCCTCGAAAACACGGCGGGCCAGCGAGAAGCCGTTGGTGTGCAGGCCGGACGAGGCCAGCCCGATGACCACGTCGCCTGGCTGGATGGTTGAGCCGTCGATGATCTCAGCGCGGTCGACGATGCCCACGATGGTTCCGACCAAGTCGAACTCGCCCGCGACGTAGACGCCCGGCATCTCCGCAGTCTCGCCGCCCAGCAGCGCGCAGCCGGCCGCCCGGCAGGCTGCAGCCGCGCCGCTGACCACTGTCGCCACCGTCTCCGGGTCCAACTTGCTGCTGGCGATGTAGTCCAGAAAGAACAGCGGCCGCGCGCCCTGTACCAGGATGTCATTGACGCAGTGGTTGACGATGTCGTGGCCGATGGTGTCGTAGCGGCCCAGCGCCGAGGCGATCTTGGTCTTGGTGCCCACGCCGTCGGTGGAGGCTACCAGCACTGGCGCGTCCATGCCCTGCAGCGCGGCCGCGTCGAACAGCCCGCCGAACGCGCCGATGCCCCGCAGGACCTCTGGCCCGTAGGTGGCGGCCACGGCATCCTTCATCAGCTCGACGGCGTGCGCGCCGGCGGCGATGTCCACGCCGGCGTCCTGGTAAGTGATGGCGGTCATGGACTAGGCGTAGATGCGGCGCAGTTCCTCTGGGGACTTAGCCGTCTCAATGCTGCCGTAAATGGTACGGAGAATCGCGTCGTCTTGGATACTGTAAATCTCAGGGAATAGGAGCAATCCTTCGTTGCCAAATCTCAGCCTGAGGCCCAGTTCAATGGCGCTCAACAGGCCTTCCCGGCGACCTTGGGCAATCCCCTGCTGAAGCCCGTGGTTGATCCCTTGTTGCATCCCTTGTTGCATCCCGATGCCAATTCCCTTTTGGATCCCTTGTTCGATCCAGCGTTCTGCAATTGTCGACATAATAGCCACTCCTTCTGGCCAGTGTTTCTCCATCGTCTGCCGCAGGTCGGCCTCAGTAATCGTATCGCTTCCTGTAATGAAGTAGCGTAACACCGTTGCGACAAACTCCGCTGTGCTCTCGGTAACCGACAACTTCTCCATCAGGTCAAAGATTTCCGGCACCTTCCGCAGCGCGCTCTGGTCACGAATATGTTTCATGGCCAGCAATGCCAGGCGCAACATCGCCTCACCTCTGATGTCGGCGTCGTTGAACTTGCTCAGATCGACCAGCCAGTAGCGGAAATCAGGGAAGTAGTCGATCAGGTCGCCCGGCCCGTCGTACATGCCGGCCAGGTTGATGGGCGTGCGCCACTCTGGCTGACCGTGGTAGACCACTAACGGAATGATCGGCTGCAAGCCGCCCGACGCTTTTGGCCAGCGTTCCCAGATGCGCACCATGTAGCGCAGCAGTTGGAAGGCCACGCGGACGTCGGGAAAGCTTTTGTGCTCGAAGAGCACGTAGACGGCCGCTGGGCGGTTGTCGGTCAGCCGCACAGCGAACAGCAGATCGGTATAGTGCGCCCGCAATTCGTCGTCGACAAAGGTATCGGCCATCGGCTGCACCGATGACAGGTTGACCAATGCCGCAGCCTCTGGCGGCAGGTAATGGCTCAGGAAGTCGGTAGCCACGTCTTGCCGTGACATGACCTGGCGGAAGAAACTATCGTGCGGGTTGGTGAGCGTCTCGGCCATGGGTCTATTTTAACCTACAATGGCCTTGGCGCCAATGTCGCGGCGGTAGTGTATCCCCGGAAAATGGATCCGATCGATGCCGTCGTAGGCGCGGGACAGGGCCGATGGCAGGTCGTCGCCCAAGCCGGTGACGGCCAGCACGCGGCCGCCGTCGGTCAGTAGCCGGCCGTCGTCCGGCAGTTGCGTGCCGGCGTGAAACACCGCCACACCTGGCAACGCGTCAGCCTCAGCCACGCCGCTGATCTCACGCCCCTTGGGGTAGCTGCCCGGGTAGCCCTCGGATGCAGCAACAACGGTCGCTGCTGCGCCGGCCCGCCAGCGCACGTCCAGCCCGGCCAGCCGGCCGTCCAGACAGGCCTCGACCACCTCCACCAGGTCGCTCTCCAGCAGCGGCAGGATGACCTGAGTTTCAGGGTCGCCGAAGCGACAGTTGAACTCCAACGTCTTAGGGCCGTCCGCAGTGAGCATTATCCCAGCGTAGAATACACCCACAAATGGCATGCCTTCGGCCGCCAGGCCGTCAATGGCGGGCTGCAGGACCGTGCGGTGCACCTCATCCAGCAGTGCAGGCGTCATTAGCGGCGCAGGCGCGTAGGCGCCCATGCCGCCGGTGTTGGGGCCTTGGTCATCATCGAAAACCCGCTTGTGGTCCTGCGCGGCCGGCATCACGGCCACGCTGCGCCCATCGCTGAAGGCCAGCACCGATGCCTCCGGCCCCGTCAGCCGCTCCTCGATCACCATCTGGTCGCCAGCCGCGCCGAACTCACGCGCGACCATGATCTGGTGCAAGGCAGCTTCGGCCTCCTCCAACGTCGAAGGGAGGATCACCCCCTTCCCGGCTGCTAGCCCTGAGGCCTTGAGCACCGCCGGATACCCGACCTCTTGCAGATAGGCCAGCGCCGCAGCGAAATCCGTGAAGGTGGCGTGGCGCGCGGTGGGGATG
>JBFYTD010000454.1:0-3570 GCA_041300885.1 Anaerolineae bacterium
CCGGCCGGCCGGCTGCGTATTGCATGTCCGCGTCGCGCGGCAGAGTCACCCCGGCCAGCCGGTGCAGCAACTGCACGAAACCGGAGCAGTCGATGCCCAGCGCCGTGCAGCCGCCCCACAGGTAGGGCACGCCAATGAAGCGTGCGCCGTCGGCCAGCATTTGCGCCCGGCGCTCCTCGGCCGTCTGGGGCAGGTCCTCCAGCGGGCGCAGCGCATCCGCCGGCGCCCAGCCCTGCGCGCCCGAGGCCAACGCCAGTCGGGCCCAGCCAGCCTCGACCGCAGCCGCACGGACCGCCGCGCCGCCCAGGATGCGGCCAACCAGGGGAGCGTCTGCCTGCGGCGCCACGTGCAGCAAAGCCACGGGCGCGCTGACCAGGTGGGTGGGCGCGGGCGGCGGGCTGCCGGTCAGATAGGGGACGTAGGCCCAGCCCAGGTAGCCGTCGGCCTGCCGCACGAATGCCCAGCGTCCCTCCTCCTGCAACAGCTCCAGCGGCTGGCCGTCCAGCAGTTGGCTGACCTGCTCGGCCAGCCACGAGGGCTGGGCAAAGAGGCCGGTCAGGTTGACGCTCACGGCCATGGGACGGCCGGGACGCAGCACCTGCACGGCCGACGTGTCGAAGGAAAGGGAAGGAAAGGAGGGAAAGAGGGCGGCCTTGGCAGCGGCCAGGGTTGCTTGGTCCAGCACGACGCCGGTTAGCGTGCAGCGGTCAGCGGCCAGGCTGGCAACTTCCAGGCGGCAAAGCTGTGTGCGGGCGTCGGCCTGGGTCTGAAGGAAATCGTTGAGGGTTGCGCGTAGTTCACGGATCTGTTTCACGTTGGGCTTTCGATCTCAAATTTGCGTGAAGGAGCCTTTTCGCCACGCAAGATGGCTCCACCCTCACGCACGCTTTCGAGCAACTCGGCGAAAAGGTCTTCGTTCATGGCAGGATACCTCCCGACCTTCGAGGTTTTCCGCAACCTCGAAGGTCTTGCGTCATGCAGCTACTACTAGGCCCTGCGCTTCTGACAGGGCAGATGAAATGACCTCATCTCCTACACCCTGCCTGCGCAGGCTCTCGATCAAAGCGCTGACTTCGACGCTGCCATCCAGTCGTTCAAGGTCCGCACGCAAACCCTGGCCGATATAGGCCCTGATCAACGGCTCATACCCCGAAAAGCCGAGCAATGGTGCAATACGCGTGACATCATCCAACACATCCACAGGAATAGACAGGTTGATCGTTGTCGCTGGACGATCTTTCTGTAATCGTTGGGTGAGTTTGTTGTGGAGTGTGTATCTGAAGTTCATCAAGATGAAGTATAGTGCGCTGCGATTTTCTTGTCAAACGAATGTTTGCGCCAGCACTGTCAGTCCTGATGAACCACCCCAATCCCCGCCCCCTCCGGCAGATGCACGCCCGCTTCTTGGTCGAACCAGATGCCCCGGAAGGGGTCGTTGGCGACCAGCAGCGGCGCGTCCAGGTCCAGCCAGTCGGCCAGGCCGGCCAGGTGGGCCATGGCCGTGGCGCCCAGCGAGGTCTCGACCATACAGCCCAGCATGACCCGCAGGCCCAGCTCTCGGGCGCGGCGCAGCATGGCCAGGCAGGGGGCCAGCCCGCCGGTCTTCATTAACTTCAGGTTGACGCCGGCTACGCCGGCCGCGGCCAGCCGATCCACGTCGGCCAGGCTTTGCACCGACTCGTCGGCCACCACGGGGACGGGCGTGTGGGCCTGCACCCGGCCCATGCCGTCGATGTCCTCTTTGGCCACCGGCTGCTCGATCAACTCCAGGTCGTAAGGCGCCAGCGCGGCCACATGGCGCACGGCCTCGTCGGCCGGCCAGGCCGCGTTGGCGTCGACGCGCAGGCGGGCGTCAGGCCGGGCCGCGCGCACGGCCGCCACGCGCGCGGCGTCCTCCTCCGTGCCCAGTTTGAGCTTGAGCACGGGATAGGCGGCCGCGGCGAGCGCCTGCTCGGCCATCTCGGCCGGCTCGGCCAGGCTGAGGGTGAAGGAGGTGGGCAGCACGGCTGGCTGCGGCAGGCCCAGCAGGCGGTGCAGGGGCAGGCCGCGCTGGCGGCCGATGCGGTCGTGCAGAGCCAGGTCGACAGCCGCGCGGGCGGGGGCCGGTCCCTGGTCCCCAACCCAGGCGGCGATCGCTGCCGGATCGTCGGGCAGCGGGTCGCCTCGCATAGCCATGGCCTGCCAGAAGGCGATCATGGCGGCCTCGTCCACGCCGTAGTAGGGCGGGATGGTACCCTCACCCCAGCCGGCGTCGCCGGCCAGGCGCAGCCAGAATGCGCGGCGTGTAGCGCTGGCGCCGTAGGATACGCGAAAGGGTGTGTGCAGGCGCAGGGTGAGCGCTTGCCAGGTCAAGCGGGCAGGCGAGGCGAGCATGTCAGGGTTCCTTGAGACGGCTGAGTCACAGATCGAAGGGATAGCGGAAATAGTCCCAAGCTGGAACGACCTCATTATACCATGTGAGCTAGCAAAGCGGGGCAATTTGCCTATTTGCACGCCCTGTGGTATCCTTGCCAGCACAGCGGAAGAGTCCCCCCCTGACACCTCGTTATGCTTGCTTGTCGAGCGCGACGCCCGTGCCACCCAGGAGGTACACCGCAGCCAGGAAAATTCCTTTCCACAGTTCACCTCGGAGCCTGGCAAGCTCACTCACTCGCAGCAACGCTGTGTCACAGCGCGTATCGATCTCTGGTGGACCGCGTGCCCTGCCAGGGTTGCGTATCGCGAACGTGTAGTCAAACCGGTGGCGCGCATCAATCTACATCCCGTTTCGGAGGAGAAAGATGAAGAATCTCAAGCTAGTCTCTCTGGTGGCCGTTCTGGTCATCGCCTCGATGGTCCTGGCCGCCTGCCCGCAGCCTGAGGCCCAGGTTGTCGAGAAGGTCGTCACCCAGGTCGTCGAGGTCGAGAAGATCGTCGAGCAGACGGTCGTGACGGAAGTCGAGAAGATCGTCGAGCAGACGGTCGTCGTCCAGGAAGAGGTCCAGGTGGCCACGGAAGACTTCTCCACCCCCCACCCGATCCTGAGCGACCTCAAGGTCCGTCAGGCCATCGCCTACTGTCTCGACCGCAGCGCCCTAATCGCCTCGGTCTATCCCTACGTGGAAGATCCCGACGCCCTGTTGATGGACCACTGGGTCTATGGCGGCCCCTACGAGGATATGCCGCAGTACGACCCTGAAGCCGCCGCTGCGCTGCTGGACGAGGCCGGTTGGACCCTGGCCGAGGGCGCTACTGTCCGCTCCAACGCCGACGGCGAAGTCCTCGCCCTGAAATTCACCACCACCAGCGCCCAGTTCCGCCAGACCTGGTCGGCCGTGGCGCAGCAGAACCTGGCTGCCTGCGGCATTCAGTTGCTGACCAACTTCGTGCCCGCCTCCTGGTGGTTCGGCGACACGACGGGCCTGGCCCGGCGCGACTTCGAGCTCGGCGCCTTCGCCTGGGTCGGCCAGACCGAGCCGGCCGGCCGCACGCTCTACGCCTGCAACCAGGTGCCGCTGCCCAGCAACAACTGGGACGGCCAGAACTACATGGGCTGGTGCAACCAGACCGCCAACGACGCCGTCGTCAAGG
>JBFYTD010000455.1:0-4529 GCA_041300885.1 Anaerolineae bacterium
GTCAGGGATCAGCGCCCAGTCGAACCCGGGGTGGCGGTGCCACTGCCGCACCCATTCATAGTATGCAGGCCGGTCGATCTCGCCGCCCTGCGTCCAGGCGGTGAAGGCACCGTTGTCCAGCACGAAGGTCTGGCAGACATCCGCGGCCGCAGCGATGTCCTCCGGGCGCGAGAACGGCACCAGAGCATGTCGGCCGGACAGGAAGCGCACTACATCCGCCCGAGATCCGCCAACAGGTGTGCCGTGGTAGTGGATCATGACTGGTCGGCCTGCCGGTTCAGTTGGGCGTTCTCCAGAATCGCCTTCAGGAGCTTCTCCGCCCCAAGCTCGGCCTCCAACTTCAGCGGGTTCTCAGCGTCGCCAGCCACCTGAACGCGCTCACCGTACTTCTTCGGGTTCCACTTCGCCAGGAGCTTCAGCCTCGTCTCGATCTGGAGCTTCCGGTGCCCCAGCATGTCCTCCTCGCGCACCGTCTTCTTCTCGCCATCGTCGGTGGTGACCGTGCCGATCATCGGCGTGTTCGCGATCGTCAGGCACTCCTCCGCCAGGGCGTCATACCCGGCTTCACGAGCGCGTGCGATGTGTGCAGCGAGATCGGCGTCGCGCTCCATCCACAAGTACACCGTGCGCCAGTAGGGCATGCCCTCCATGCGACAGATCTCCCGCAGTGGGACACCTTCGCTGAGCAGCTCGCAGATCTTGTGTGCGACGTCAGGTGTGTACTTGCTGGGCCTGGGCATGATGCTTCTCTCCTTGGCGTGGGAGAGTATCAGACTGAGAGTCTCGACTTCAGTTCATAGCCCATGAGGGGCCAGATCTTGTTGACTGCGTTGGCTCGGGCGATCTTGCGGCCGATCTCGGCGTTGAAGTTCTCCGGGCTGGCGCAGGCGCTTTCACCGGTGACGGTGAAGCCGTTGCGCAGGACCAGGACGCAGAAGGTCAGGAGGCTGAGCGCCGCCGGGTATTTGTCGCCGTAGCTTGGTGCCGCTGCTTCGGCGCCTTGCTCTGCCGTGAAGTAGTGCTCCGAGGCGATGTTGTCCTCGATGTCGGCCGGCGTGATGCGCGGGGCGGTCAGGCCCTTAGCCTGGATCTCTTGTTCGATGTCCATCAGAATGCCTTTCCGCCCAACTGGGCGCGTGCTTCGGGCTTGTGGTCGGCGCGGTGCTCGTTGTAGTTGAGCTTCTCGGCGATGGCGCGGCCGATGTCCAGATGCAGGCCGCCGGCCATGTCCATGATGCGGATGACTGCGTCTGCGAGTTCCACCTCCAGCATGGTGCGGTCTGGCAGGTGGTCGTCCATCAGGCCTTTGCGGGCGCCTTCCATGGCTTCGCTGATCTCGGAGTGGATCAGGCAGAGCATCTCCCCGATGTTCCTGGGGGGTTTGTGGCCGGGTTGGATCGGCGTGTAGGCGTACGTCAGGTCTTGCCCGGTGGTGCGGTCTGTCCACCAGCCTGATCGCTTGGCAACGCCGTGGCAGGCCTCTTGCAGGCGCCGGCCGGCCACGCTGATGCCGATGTACTCCTCGGCGGTCATGCTGCGATCTGCACGACGTTGCCGACGGTGTCGACCGTCACGTCGATGTCGTCCAACAGGTCAAGCTGCGGATCCTTCATGCGTCTCTTCGATTACGTGTCGATTCATTTTGATTCAGTCCGAGTGTGATGCAGTTGCTGGGCCAACGCCTTGATGGCGGCGCGGTCGTCGGGGTGGACGTATAGCTCCAGCCGCACCAGCCCCTGGGAGGCTCGACGCTGGCGCAGGGAGGCCACTCGCTGGGCAGTAGGCTTCATTGGGCGTAGGCCTTTCTGGCCTCTTGGAGGCGTTTGTTGAAGCCATCCGGGGTCACCCTACTGATGAGGTCCGCAATGTGCTCCCGAGCCCTTCTGGCGGCCTCCGTGGGCCCAAGGTTGACGGAAGAGCAGCGCATGCCTTTGTAGATCCCGGCGACATCGCAGACCCTGCCGCCGCTGACCGGGTCGGAGACGACCCATCCGAAGCTGACCCGATGCAGGGCAAGCCGGTGTTTGATGTCGCCGGACTTGACGATGATGGGTCGGTATTCAACCTCCCCTTCGTGGACCCCTTCCGGGGTCAGGCGCTTGAACGTGGGCATGACGGTCTCCTCAGTTGCAGCGGACGATGGCGGCCTGGATCATGGCTTGCATAACGGCCGACTTGTAGCCGGCGAGCGCCGCCTGCAAGCTGTCGAACCTCTTGCCCAGGCCACCCCAGGCGCGGTGCGAGGCGTTCAAGCTGCAAACCTGCACGTACCACGGTGCGACCCAAATGTGGGCTCCGTGCTTGCCGCAGGTGAGTTCGAGCAGGTGGCTGCCGTCGATCTTGTCGTGGCGGGTGATCATGACTTCCATTCGCTTCTCCTTCGCTTGACGGTCACCGGGGTGGTGACACTGGCCTGCCTCAGGGCAAGCCGCTGCCACCGCAGCGGGGTTGGGTCAGGCCTTGATCAGACCCGATCGTGCAGGATGTTCAACACGCGATCGTGGATACGGGGGCGACCAATAACCAGATCCCAAGCGGCACGTTGGCGGCGGTCAAATTCTGCGAAGTCGATCGCTTTGGCGTTGAGGTCGCGCACGTTCTGCTTGATGGTGGCGGAGATGGTGGCGGCGGTGGGCTTGTTCATGTTGTTGCTCCAGTTGCGTTGTCGATGGGTGGACTATAGTCTTGTTTCCGGTAACACACAAAAGTCAGATGAAAGACCACAAATTTCAGTAGGGATTTGACCCTTGAACAGCATGATGAATCCTGTGCCCGATCCAGCGCACCACCGGCACCGCCCAACTGTTGCCCAGCGCCTTGTAGCGCGGGCCGTCGGGGCACTCGCTGGCGGGCTTCTTGCGCCACGGGATGGCGGTATAGCCGTCAGGGAAGCCTTGCAGGCGCTCGCACTCGGTGGGCGTGAGGCGGCGGACTTGCATGGCCTGCAGAACGGTGCCGACGCTTTCTTGCACTGCCCCCTGCGGCGACTTGATAGTCTGCGAGGTGTGTGAGTTGACCGACTGGTTGTAGGTGTCAAACGCCACCGCCGCCGTCGCACATCCCCGACCGCCGCCCGTGCCGATGGCATGGCTGATGTCGGTGCTGCTGATCGGGTCTTGGGTGGGGTGGAATGCAATGGCTGGCGGATGTGCCCCAGCCGCCAGCGGGTGGCATGGGTCGCCAGCCTGCGGATTGCTGCGGTTCGCTGCGCTGGTGATCTGGGTGGTGTCGGAGGGCACCAGCATGCCGGGCGCCGTGCCAGCGCCGTGTGATCGGCCAGATGCTGCCTCAATGGTCCCTGCAAGCACCGGCACGATGTACTCGTCCTTGCTGTCGCCACTGCGCGCGCCATGGCCTGCGCCGCCATTGGGTGCGCCAGCTCGCAGCGTTGGCATCGTGTCTACATGGCAGACCGGCACCAGCGGCGTCCCCCGCCCCGTGCCGTCTTCGCTGGCGTCGAAGCCTTCGCCGCGCAGGGAGTGGGTGACAAACGTCTCCGTCTGGAAGTCCAGCCTTGAGCCTCCTGGATGGGCGCTCAGCGAGGTGCTGACATCAGTCTGAGCGCAGTTCTGGCCGCCACCGAAGGCCAAGATGCCGTGTCCGCGGTTTCCTCGCCTCTGGCCCTCGGCATCCAATGTGCCCGCCATGTCGCCGCTCAGGGCTGCGTTCTGGAAGTCGATACCGCTTCCAGCGCCTGCCGAAGCGCCTCGGGAAGCGACTTTCCGCGCTTCTCTGCTCGGCGCAGTATCCCGGCGCACGCCGTCCCACTCAAAAAGAACCGCTGCGGGATCAAACCCGTCTCGAGCACTTGCGACAACGAACACACGTCGGCGTCGTTGGGCCAAACCGAAATATTGGGCATCAAGGATGCGCCACGCGACTGTTCTTTGGGGGCCAGCAACCACACCCGCGTCTGTCCATCGACCGCCCGAAAAGACGGGGGAATCGCATCCAGCAAGCGCCCCGAGAAAGCACCCGAAGGCGTTGTCTGCGGTTGAGAGAACTCCTGGGACGTTCTCCCAGAAGATGATGCTGGCCGGCTTGCCGGCAGATCGTCGAACAGAGTCAATTGCATTTGCGATCTCGCAGAAGGTAAGCGACAGATTGCCCCGCGCATCGTCAAGTGATCGGCGCAGGCCGGCCACGCTGAAGGCCTGGCACGGTGTGCCGCCGCAGAACAGATCGGGAGCCTCCACCTCGCCGCTGCGGATGCGATCCGGCAGCGTGGTCATGTCGCCTAGGTTGGGCACCTCGGGATAGTGGTGCTTCAGCACCGCCGACGGGAACGGCTCAATCTCTGCCAGCCACGCAGCCCGCCACCCGAGAGGGTGCCACGCCACGCTGGCGGCTTCGATGCCGCTGCACACGCTGCCAAACGTGAATATGTCGGTCATTTGAATCACTCAGAACGGCGTGGTGAGCAGCAGCAGCGCCAGGGTGGCGTACAGGGCCAGCAGGATGTCATCCATAGCAGGCCTCGAAGTGCAGATGCTCCGCGCACACATAGCGCCACAGGACGCCGAGCGAGT
>JBFYTD010000048.1:0-9550 GCA_041300885.1 Anaerolineae bacterium
TTGGCGCCACGCCGGGCGGCTAAGCGGTGGTAGAAGGAGGAAAGATAAGACTTCTTGACCTTAACTGCGGCCCAGGCAACCTGAACCAGGACTGTGCGCAACCAACGATTGCCATGGCCGATGGCGCCAGAGTAACGCTTGCCGGCGCTCTCGTTGTTGCCCGATGAGAGCTTGGCCCAGCTGGAGAGATGTGCTTCGTTGGGGAAACGGCTCATGTCAAGACCGATCTCGGCCAGGATCATCTCGGCAGCCCGTGGTCCGACGCCGGGGATGGTGTCCAGCAACGCAACAGCGGCCTCCCAAGTCAATGGCGCTGTTGTGTCTTCGGGCGGCGTGACTACAACCTGGGATGCGTCTGGCTGTGTAGGCCCTGGCTCATCAGGCGGCTGCGACAAGTCCTGCATAGCCGCAGTAATCTGCTCATCGAACGCAGCAATCTGCTGATCCAGAAAGTCAATCTGCATCAAATGCTGGGCGATCATAAAGCGATGATGGTCACGTACCGCACCGGTCAACGCCTGCTCCAGAGCGTCGCGCTTCTTGCGCAGGCGCCCGCGAGCCAGTTCACTTAACGCTACTGGATCGACTTGATCCTGAACTATCGCTTCGAGCATGGCCCGGGCCGAGACGCCCGTCACATCAGTGGCTACCGAACTCAGCTTGATGTTGGCCCATTCCAGCACCTTCTGCAAGCGGTTGACCACCGTCGCTCGATCCTGCACCAGGTTGGTGCGCTGCCGTGTCAAATCGCGCAGGTCGCGCTGAGCTTGCGGCGGTATGAAGCTGCCACGTACCAAGCCGTGCCGCAACAGTTCGGCGATCCATTCGGCGTCCTTGACATCTGTCTTACGGCCAGGCACGTTCTTGATGTGCTTGGCGTTGACCACCAGGAGCTCAAAGTTGCCTTCCAGCAGGTTGTAGATCGGCTTCCAGAATTCGCCCGTGCTCTCCATGGCCACCGTCTTCTTGTGAACATCCAACCCAGCACAATGTGTGAAGGTGACTTCCATAGGTCCACCTCGGCGATGAACTATGGCTGGCGGGATGCTTTGGGTCAATGATTCTGACTTGCGTGCTTCCCGGACTAGGCCGGGTACCACAGTTGGCTGTGCCAATCTGCATCCAGGTCCGTCTAATCCTCAGGCTCTTGGCACCAAGTATGTTTCGACCTCTGCGCCAACCAAGTGGCCTTAGTTTAGCACGCGACTCCATTTTCATCAACGGTTGTGCGCCCAGCGCATGGATGGCTGACTTGAAAATAGCCGCTCGGGCCGGTCTTCTGACCGTGCCCGCTGTTTTCATCGATGGTTGTGCGGCCAGCGCATGGGCGTCTAATCCGTGATACGGATTGCCGGATTTCACGGAGCCGGAAAAGACGCTGCCATGCGCTGTACGCTCCGCAGTTCGTGAAATCCTGTAATCCGTCTAATCCGTGATTCAGACCCTCCTGCCACTCCCACCTCCCGTGCCCAACGCTTTCTCGATGCCAACGCCTTGGATGAGATCGTCACGCATTGTGAGCTCTCTACTCTAGTGCCTCCGCAACGCGCTGGCACACCTCGCGCAGCGCCGTCTCGGCGTCTACCTCCGCCGCCCGCGCCGCGGCCACCAGCTCCCACAGCGCCAGCCCAAACGCGTCGGCGCCGGTCAAGTCAGGCGTGATCCCCGCGCGGCCCAGCCGGCTTTGATACTTGTTGGCCAGCGCCAACGCCGGCAGCGCCCGCGGCACGCTGTCCAGCACCCCCTTCCCCTGCTTTCCCTCGTTTCCTTCCTTTCCCTTCCCCTCCTCCTCCTTGATGCGCGCCCAGTTGGCCAGCACCTCGTCCACCCCACTCACAGCCACGTCGCCGAAGACGTGCGGATGGCGGCGGATCAGCTTCTCACAGACCTCTTCCATCACCTGCGGCCAGCGGAAGCGCTCCTCCTCGGCCGCGATCTGCGCCAGCATGGCCAGCGCCAGCGCGCCGTCGCCCAGTTCCTCGCTGATCTGCTCGTCGTCGTCCCGGTCCAGCGCCTCCAGCAGCTCGAAGAGCTCCTCCAGCACGTCCGTGCGCAGCGTTTGCAGGGTCTGCTCGCGATCCCAGGGACAGCCATTGGGCGCGCGCAAGTGGGCTACGATCTCCTGCAAGCGGCTGTACGCGCCGTACGGTCCGGCCGGCGGCACGTAGAGCGTGGTCAGGTGGTCGAAATCGGCGCTGCGGTCCAACTCGAACAACGGCACGACGCGCAGGGCTTGTTGGGCCGTACCAGCCGCGCTCAGCACCGTCACCGGGTGCTGATCATCGAAGCTGTGCAGCAGGGTCAGCTTGACGTCGCTGGCCAGGCTGCGGCTGTAGCACTGGGCCAGCAGGGCCGGCCGCGAGCTGTCGAAGGGCGGCGCATGGCTGGCGGCCGCGACCATCGCGTCCACGATCTGCAAGCCGTCGCGCTCCAGCGGATCGATGCCCAGCGCCAGGCAGGCCGGCTCGACGAAGCTGACGCCGCTCAAGACGCGCACGGCCAAGCCGCGCGCCGCCGCCAGGTCGCGTATCAGCCAGGTGGTGGCCTCGCCCACGGCCGGATCGCCTGGCACAGCATAGATCACCCCCTGCGGCCGGCTGCCCAGATCGATCACCTGCTCGGCGATCTGCCGGTAGACCGCCGCGAAGTCCTCGGCGCTGGTGTAGATGGCGTCGAAGCTGTGGATGGCGAGGCTGGCCGGCAGCGCGGCCAGCGTAGGGTGCTGCTCGGTGCGCACGTAAAGCTCATCAGCCGCGTGCAGCAGGTCCCAGGCCGCTTTGGTCAACAGGCCAGGATCGCCCGGCCCCAATCCAACGATGGTGATGGTGGTCAAGATAGCACTCCAGATTTGTTACGAATGGGACGAATTGAACGAATTAGGCAGAGCCCTCGGAGGTCCAGCTATCAGCCGGACGATTACCCACCGGGCGATTATAACGCACGAAGCCCGGCGCAGCCAAGCTGCACCGGGCCTCGATTAGGTTGTGGATAGGGCCGTGCCCGGCCAATAGCCGAACCTCGGCCGTTTACCGTTTACTGTTCACTGGCCGCCACCAGGGCAGCCGCCGCGTGAACGTATCGTTGATCGCCTGCACCGTGTTGTCGCCACGGTTGGAGATATAGACCCTGTTGGTGGCGGGATTGACGCCGATCATGCCGGGGTCGCTGCCCACCGGTACCGTCGCCAGCACGCTCATGCTTGGCCCATCGATCACGGTCACGGTGTTGCGCGCGCTGTTGGCAACAAAGACGTGGCCGGTGGTTGGGTTGACCACGATGCCGGTGCCGCCTTGCACGCCGCCGTCCTCGACCAACACCGTGCCGATGCGGCTGGCGCCGCTGGGCGCCAGGCTGTACACAGCCACCCGGTCAGGCGTGCCACCCGCCAGCGCGTAGAGCACGTAGAGCCGGCTGCGCGCTGCGTCCACAGCCAGCGCGTAAGGCATACCTACGGGGGTGAAGGTCTGCGGCCACAGGCGGGTGTTGGTGCTGGTATCGAAGACGTTGACCGTGCCGGTATCCCGGTTGCTGACGTAGGCCCGCTGCAAGCCTGGATGGACGGCCACACCGAAGGCGCCGCTCTGCGCCTCCATCGTCGTGACCAGCGCGTTGGTCGAGCCGTCGATCACGGCCACGCGGCCGCCGCTGTGCAGGGTGACGTAGGCCCGGTTGAGGGTCTCGTCTACGGCCACGAAGGAGGGCTGTCCGTAGCCCAGCGGCGTGAAGTTGACAGTGGCCAGCAAAGCGCCGCTCGCGCCGTTGAAGATCGTGACGGTGTTGCTGGCGTAGTTGGCCACGTAGACCTTGTTGGTCGCCCGGTTGACGGCCACACCGAAGGGCTCGCTGCCGCTGGGATAGCTGGCCAGCACCGTGTTGGTCGCGCCGTCGATCCTGTATAGCCGGCCTGTCCCCTTGCTGGCGACGAAGACGGTGTTGGTCTGCGAGTTAATCGCAATGCCCTTCGGATGCGGCACGTTGCGGATGACCACCGGGGGTTGCGGCGTGGCCGTCGGCGTGGCGGTGGGCGTCGGCGTGTGGGTCGGAGTCGCTGTGGATGTGGCCGTTGCCGTGGGCGTCGGCGTGTGGGTCCGAGTCGGTGTGACTGTAGGCGTGTCAGTAGGGGTCGGGGTTGCTGTAGCCTGACGGTTCTGGAAGCGCACGGTCGTACACTGGCTGCCAGGCGCAACAGTCACGATGAAGATGGTCGGCCCGATCGGCAGCCAGCCCGTCTGTGCCGTCTCCGTGATCAGATATTGCCCGCTTCGCACACCGTCGAAGCGGAACTGGCCCAGGCCGTCGGTGCTGGTCAACCGCGCCGGGCCGCTAGCGCCTTGCAGGCTGATCGTCCAGCCAGGCAGACCAACCAGCAGGTCGTCCACCTTGCTGCCGACGATGCAGCCTGCGCCCTGAGGCGTGGGCGTAGCGTCACCGGGCGTGAGGGAGCGTTCATCCCAGCGGCCTGGCAGACCTTTGACCAGCAGAGGCAGGTACAGGCGCTCGTTCATCTGGGGCGACAGTGGGGTGGGCGTGGTCTGCTTGTTTTTGAAACGGATGTGCAGGCACTCTGCGCCGGACTCCAGCACAGCCACCACGAACTCTGCCGGCGTCACGGCCGCCCAGCCTGGTTGCAGCTCCTCCCAGAAGCGGTAGACGCCCAGCGGCAGCGCATCGAAACGGAAGTAGCCGGTACTATCAGTGGCCAGGGTGGTGATCGGCCCGCTGCCGTCGGCCAGTTGGGCGCGGATCGTCCAGCCAGGCAGGCCGATGTGGAAGTCGTCGACCTTGTGGCCGTCGACGCAGGCTACGTTGAGGCGTTGGCCAAAGTCGAACACCCTCGTGCCGCCGATGGTCACTGCGTCCGATTGGGTTTCGGCGGTCGTCGCCGCATAGTTGGGCAGCGTCGTGGCCGTTACGGTGACCATGCCGGCGGCCTGCGGGCTCCAGGTCAGGCTGCCGCTTGCGCCGGTCACGTCGAAGTCACTGTCGCCAAATTCGTTGATCCAGCTCACCGGCACGCCGGCCAGCGGCGGCTCGCCCGCGTCCCAAAAGCCGTTACCGTCCAGGTCTTCGAAGGTACGGGCCACCAGCGCGCCCTGCCCCTGGATGCCGAAGCTGACGCGGCTGGTCACGCTGGAGGTAACCGTGGCCGTAACTGTGATCGGCGTCGTCGCTACGTAGTTCGGCGGCACCGTGATCTGCACGTCATAGTCGCCCACGCAGCGGTCAGGCCAGATCACCAGGCCGGCCGCGTTGCTGACGCCGCTGGAGTCATCGCCGCAGGGGGAGACGAAGCCCACCGTCGCCCCCTGCAAGGGCAGCTCGCCGGGATCCTGCGCGCCGTTGTCGTTGGCGTCCACATAGACCAACGCCTCCAGCCTGCCGGGGATGAGGCGATTGCCGAACAGCACCGTGCTGGTGGTGTTGGCCGTCACCGTGACGGTGCGCGGGTTGGGCGTGGTGGCAACGTAGCCCGGCGACACCACCTCGGTGACCACGTAGAAGCCAATCGGCACGTCAGCCCAGACGATCTCACCGTTCACGTCGGTGTATGCACCCAGGGTTTGCGCCTGAATGCTCAGCCGGAAAAGCACTCCCTCAACCCCCGGCTCGCCCGAGTCCCGCACACCGTTGCCGTTGCGGTCGTCGAACTTGACCACCTGGAGATCGCCGGTGTCCTGCGTCACCCAGAAGCTGGCCTCCGCGCTGGCCTCGTCGCCAGATTCCTCGGAGTAATAAACTACCCGCACGCGGTAGCGCTCGAACAGCCGGCCAAAGGGCAGCGTGTAGTTGGCCGGCAACATGTAGGTACGGCTGATAACCATCCCGGTGGTGCCAGGATAAACCTGACTCTCGACCACGGTGACGGGGTTAGTGTCCAGGTTGAGAATGCGGAACGAGACCGACACGGGCGTGGTCGAGGCGATGATCTGCCATGAGATCGACTGCGTCTGGCCCGGCCGGATCGCCGTCGGCGGCGACGGCGCGTTGGAGAGGGTGATGCTGGCATCCGGGGCCAGCGGCTCGGCCGGCTCGGCTGGCGCGGCCGTCGCCCCTACGGACCACAGCAATGCTACCAGAAGCAGTCCCGCCAGCGCTGTTGTTGCACCAAACGTCTTTGCTAACCTGTCCATGGTTTCCTCCTAACCGTTTCAAACCAGAAGCACAGAGCTGCCACGAATTGTACGAATTTGACGAATTGTAGGGAGGAGAACAGCCCGCATGATCCGTGCAATCAGTGCAATCCGTGGCTAAGTATACTTGCCAGCAGGCCAGAGTGCGGCTGCATTATGCTGGGATCAGGGGCCATCGTAGAACAGCGAAAGGGTGCTGCCGGCTCGATTGGCCACATAGATCAAGCCGGTCACCGGATTGGCCGCCACGCCATAGGGATCGACGCCCACCGGGATCGTCGTCCGCACCTGGTTGGTCCATCCGTCGATGACGCTGACGCTGTTGCTGGCCGCGTTGGTCACGTAGATGCGGTTGGTGGCCGGGTTGACCGCCAGCCCGCCGCCGCCATCGGCGCCGCCCTGGCCCACGGCGACCGTACCCAACAACAGCAGCCCGCTCAGCGACGCCCGATAGACCTGCACCCGATCCACCGAGCCGCCCACCGCCAAGGCGACATAGAGGCGGCCGGTATTGGCGTTGAAAGCCAGGGAGTAGGGCACTGCGCCGGCCGGTTGAGGCCGGATCGTCTGGCTGGCCAGCAGGTTGCCATCGCCGTCCAGCGTCACAATCTCCTGGCGATCGCGGTCGCCGACATAGACCCGGTTGAGCGGCTCGTTGACCGCCACGCCAAAGGGGGCCAGCAAACCGGCCGTGACGACATTGGTCACCGTGTTGGTAGCGCCGTCGATCACAATGACGCCTGGCAGACCATGGCTGGTGACGTAGACGCGATTGGTGACCGTGTTGACCGCGACGAAGCTCAGCCGGACGCCAAGATACAGGTCCCGCAGCACCTGGTTGCTGGCGCCGTCGATCACCGACAGCCGGCCATCCTCGAAGCCCGCCGCGTAGACGCGGTTGGTCACGGGATTGACAGCCACGCCGAACGGCCGTTCTCCCACGGCGATCTCGACGACCGGCGCTTGCAGGGCGCCATCAAGCGCCAGAAGCCGGTTGTTTTCCCGGCTTGTGATGTAGACCCGGTTAGTCACGGGATTGACGGCCAGCGCGTTGGGCCGCTCCATGCCAGCGATGGGCAGGGTGAGCACCGGCGGTGGGGTCGGACCGGTGGTGGGTGTCGGGGTGACAGTCGGTGTAGGCGTAACCGTCGGTGTGTCGCTGGCCGTCGCCGTAGGTGTGGCAGTCGGCGTGAACGTAGGCGTTGGCGATGGGGTGGGCGTCGGCGTGCTGGTTGCGGTAGGCGTCAGCGTTGGCGTGTTGGTCGGGGTTGGGGTGGGCGTCGGTGTGGGCGGCACGAAGCGCAGCAGGTCAGGCAGGAAGGCACGCGGCTGCTGGCTGGGTGTCTGCGCCACAACTCTGGTGCTGTAGCCCAAGCAGTCGCCGCGCCCGTAGTAATCGCGCACCATCAGCAAATAGCGGCCATCGGCCGGCGCAACCCAGGCGATCTGCGAGGCGAAGGGCTCCGGCGAACCGGGGTAGTCGTCGTTGACCGCCAGCAGCGTGGCGCCATCCACGTCGTAAAGGCGCAACACCGTATCGGTGTCCAGCAGTAGATCGAAGGTGGTGGCCGTATAGACGTTGCCCTGCTCGGCGTCGAAAGCGATCCAGTCCTCGTCGCCTGTCGCGTGCAGCGTATGGCTTTGCGTCGCACCGTTGGCGGAAATCAGCCCAGCCTCGGCCGGGCTGTTATCCGGCTCGAAGGGATCGATGCACAGGGAGAGCGCCGCCGCAGCCGGCTCAGCCTGAGCGCCCTGCGGCGCGGCCAGAACCAGCCTGCCTGCGGCCAACACGATCAACACGATGAAGGCCGAAGCCAGATAGGCAGATCGGTGGTGGATCACAAGGCGTTCCTTCAGGCGATGTAGACTGGTTTGACGCAGCCGATGGGCGGGGCGACCTCGGTCGGCGCTGCACAGGCAGTGAACGCCGCGCTGTATCCTATCATATCAAGACGAAGCATCACAATCCAGGTAACGGCGGCGGAGGGAATTGACGATTGTGCATCGTAGAGCAAATCTGTGGTATACTAACCACAAATCGTACTCAGTACATCGTAGAAGAAGTAGTCGCGAAGAGGCGTCCGGCACTTTTGCGACGATTCGTGCATGAAGGCCAGTGCGTGGTCACGTGCCGGGCACCTGATTACTCAGGCTTCGGGCGCCTACAAGGTTGCCCCCTTTGCCAGAGGAGTAAGATATGAGGCGCATTGCAGTTGCCCTGACCAAAGGCGGCGTCGGCAAGACCACGACCGCCGTCAACCTGGCGGCTGGGCTGGCCCTGGCCGGCCGCCGGGTGCTGCTGATCGACGCGGACACGCAGGGCCAGGCCGGCAAGTCATTGGGCGCGCAGCCGGCCATGGGGCTCAACGAGCTGGTCGCTGGCGAGGCCGCGCCCGAGCAGGTGATTGTTCAGGCCAGAGAGGGACTCTCGCTGCTGGCGGGCAGCAAAAGCCTGGCCGGGCTGAAGCGCCTGATCGCGCGCCGCGACTACGGCGCCGAACGCACCCTGGCCGAGGCGCTGGAGCCGCTGGACGGCCGCTACGACTATGTGATCGTCGATACCGCGCCCGGCTGGGACGTGTTGACGGCCAATGTGCTTTTCTACGTGGACGAGGTGCTGGCCCCTGTGTCGCTGGAGGTGATGACCTTGCAAGGGCTGCTGGAGTTCGCGCAGAGCCTGGCCAGCATCCAACGCTACCGCGCGAACCTGACCTTGCGTTATGTCGTGCCGACCTTCCTGGACCGCCGGGTCAGGAAGTCACAGGAGATCATGGACCAACTGGCGACCTATTATCCAGCCCAGCTTTGCCAGCCGATCCGCTACAACGTGCGGCTGTCGGAGGCGCCGGGCTACCGCCAGCACATCTTCGAGTACGCCCCCGCTTCCCCCGGCGCGCAGGATTACCGCACCCTGACAGAGAGGATTGCCCAAGATGACGCGTAAAGAAACCCCCGACGTGTTGGGTGAAGTGTTGGCCGGTCTGGGCGAAGCGCCGGCGTTGTCTGAAACGCCAGCAGCGCCGGCCGGGCGGCCTGCGCCAGCGCCCCGCAAGCCGCGCAGCGCCGCGGCCAAGGCCAAGCCAGCCCAGCCAGCGCCGCCGGTCGAGCCAGCCGCGCGCGGATGGGATTACCTGGTGGTCTCCTTCAGCGAGTATCGCGGCTGGCGGCCGCGCTTCATCAACGGCCAGGAGGTGCGCAACTGGATGCACGCGCCGCTGATCCACGACTACCTTGCCCAGCTCGGCGAGGATGGCTGGGAGATGGCCGGCGCGGGCGGCGGCAAGGCCATGTACGGCGCGAGCGACTATTACCAGGCCTTCTTCAAGCGCGCCAAGCGCTGACCCGGCATGACCGGCGAGCGCATCCTGATCGTGGAAGACGAACGGGCCGTGGCGCGCGGCCTGGAATACGGCTTGCGC
>JBFYTD010000049.1:0-9298 GCA_041300885.1 Anaerolineae bacterium
TCCGTGACCGGGTCGTTGGACCAGGGAGTCAGGCGGTTCTCACCGCTGTTCAGCGCCCAGGTGGTGCCGCTGCCGGACTCGGATACCAGGAAGCCAAACTCCGGGTTGGCCACCACATTGATCCAGGGGGCCGGCGGCTGCTTCTCTGGATCAATGTAGATCACGTATTCGCGACCGTCCGAACTGAATCCGCCCAGCTCATTATCGAAAGCCAGCCCGGTAGGACGGCCCACAGGTGGAAGAGGTTTTTCGTCCTCCACAACGATTGGCCGTTCGGGCGCAAAGAGTGGCAGAGGCTCCGCCTGGCGATGTGGCGCATCCAGTTGCGCCGCGTCGCCGGTCTGATCGGCACTCGTGTCCAAGACAACTCGGGCGGCGGTCTCAAGCAGGATGCGATCGGCTTCATTCAATTGATCGGCGTTCAGAATGAAGATCCCGCCGCGCTGGTTAAGCCAGATCTCGCTGTGCATCAGGGCGAGCAAACGGAGAATCTGGTCGCGCAACTCCTGGTTGTAGCCGTCTTGGCGCTGGTTCACGATCACCAGGTCGATCTTCAACCCGCGTTTGCGCCAGTAAGCGTGCGCCCGCAAGAGTTCTTGAATGACTTCCATGCCTTCTTCTGTGGCAATGCGCACCAACAGGATCGGATAGTCGCCTGAGATGCCGTAAGCCCACAAGGCCGGCTGGCCGCGGGTGTTAGCCGCCAGCGTGGCGGCCGATGGCGTGCTCGATGGCCGGCAGGCTTTGGAAACGTCTGGCTACGTCCAGCAACTTCGCTCGTGAATCGGCGGCCAGGGTGAGGAACGCCAGTTGCACATTTTCACCCGGTTGCAGGTCAATCTCACGCTGTAGGCACATGATCGGATCGAGCGTAGCTCCCACTGTGCCGCTCAGCCCGCCGGCGGCCTCTTGGTCTGGGCCGGGCAGAAGCGCCTTCGGGGCGCGAGCAGCGGCATGGCCCGAGCCCAGGAAGCGCATCCGATCACTCTCGTGAGTGCTGCTGCGAGTCGTGCGTTCTTTCTGTTGGCCGCCCGCCAGCGTCTGCTTGTCGCCGGCGCCGAGCGTCAGGTGGGCCAGGAAGACTGGGGCCTCGCTCTCGGCCCGTGGGCGGCGGCGGAACAGTAGCGCATCGAGCTCGGGCAGATACTCGCTCTCGATGAAGAGCTTGTTGAAGGCCGGGTGGCGTTGATCGACCAAGGGCGCGGCCATAACGACCTCGCCATAACTGGTCAGCGCCAGCCGGCGCGGGCGTTCGCTCTGATTGTGCAGCGTGACGCGCCGGATCTCGACGTCATCATCGGGGGCGACGGCAATCTCCATCGTCAGCGCGATCTCGTGATCGGTGCGCCGGAATTCGGCCTTGTGGGCGTAGAAGCGGACGTCGCGCGCGGCCGGCACTGCCTTGGCCGGCTGGTAGGCGGCGGACCACAGTGCTCCGCTGTCCCTATCCTGCACGTAGAGCCAGGTTCCCCAATCGTCCAGCGTCGTGTCAGCGCGCCAGCGGGTCAAGTCCAAATCGCCCCACCTGCTCACGCCGCCGCCGCTGGCCGTAATCAGCAGACTGTACTGCCCATTCGACAGGTAGTGGACGTGTGGCATCGGCGCGCCATCAGCCGGCACCTCCCACGGCAAGGCGGTCACCGGTGGGGCGGCCCGCCGGGTGGGAGCCAGATCCCCAAGCCGCGGGAATTCCAGCGGTACATCGGCGGGCACGCGTTCCTGCAGCAACAGATCTACGCTCTGCAGACGCGGGTCAGAGTGGAAGCGCTGTACCATTACCCCGTCTTGCACCCCATTCTGCGCCAGAGGGAGCGTCGACAGGTAGTTGTCCAACGCCACCAAGATCATGCCCTGGTGGTGCGCCATGTATTCCTGCACCAGGCCACGGTCCTTGCCAAGCGGTAGGTGGGCAGGCGTAAAGTCTACGGCCTCGTAGAGGCCGTAGACGCCAAGGGCGCCTAATTCGGCAAGGCGTTCGAGGTTTTCAGCGACAGCCTGGGGCGCGAAGGGCAACGCCAGCAGTGAAGCGTATGGCGTGATGACCAGGTCTTCGGCCAGATTGCGCTTGAAGCCCAGCCCCGGTACGCCGAAGGCTTGGTATTGGTAGTTCATATTGGGATCGAAGGCGTGGTACCCCGACTCGGAGATGCCCCAAGGTACGCCCTTGCGCCGGCCATAGGCGATTTGCAGCTCAATGGCCGCCGCTGCGCTTTCGTGCAGCAGCGTGCCCGCATAGCTGCGCATGAAGAGAGTGGGCATCAGGTATTCGAACATAGTCGCGCTCCAGGAGAGGAGCGCCCGTGTGCCGCCAACCCGGGTAATCGGCCGGGCGAGATGCAGCCAGTGGCTGCGCGGCACCTCGTGCTTGGCCAGAGCTACCAGGCTGGCAATGCGTGCTTCTGAGGCCAGCAAATCGTAGAAGTTGCCGTCCAGCTTGTCGTCGGCTACGTTGCAGCCGATGTGGAACACCTGCCGCTGCGGCTCGAACACGAAACCGAAGTCCATATCGCTGAAATAGGCTTCGGCCATTTGGTCAATCTGCTGTAATCCGGATAGCAGGTCTTGAGCCAAGACCTGGGCAGCAGCCAGCTTCTTGTCAAAGGTTCGACACCAGGTGCGAGCCTCGTCGAGCTGAGGTACGCCGGTTGACGCAGGTGGTAGCCGGTCCAGCATTTCTTGCAGTTGCGCCAGGGCGGCGCGGGCGGTAGCGCACCTCTCCGGCATCTGTTCGAGCGTCTGCTTGGCGGGAAGTGCATCGACCAGGGCGCGGTAAGACTCTCCGAGTTCAACCGGCGTGATGGAGTTGCCGAACAGCTGTGGGGGCCGGTCAAACAGCAGCAGCCCCGGAAAAAGCATATCAATGAAGCGCTGGAATGTGAAGAGCTGGTTATTGATGCGACCGACGGCAATGCGGAGGTCGCCCAGCGCCGTAGTACTTAGGGTCGCTGCGTTTTCCTCCACCAAACGGGTCAGCAGCAGCTCCAGGCGCTGCCATCCCTCGCCGGCCACGTAACTCAGGGCCCGCATCCAGGCGTACGGGTCGTCCTTGACGCTCAACACGCGTTCCCGCAGCTCCTTGGCTAGGGCACGTAGCTCCCCGGCAGCCAGGATATTCTTCGCCGTTTCCAGATCACGTGCGAAATCGTCCAGCAGAGCAAAGGTGTCGGCCACCCCCTCCCAGCGTTGCCAGCGCGGCATTGGCGTGCTCGGAATCTGCTGGCAGGCCTGGCCGAGGATGCGCAGACAAGCGGCGAAGTTGCCACTGTCAACCGTGGAAACATAGCGCGGCAGCATGGGCTCCAGAGTGCGGGTGTCGTACCAGTTCAGCAAGTGCCCGCGGAAGCGCTCCAGGCGCTCCAGGCTCTCGAAAGTCGAACGCAGGCGGGACACCAGGCTAGTGATGCCGATGTAGCCCAGGTCGTAGGCTGCGAGGGTGGAAAGCAGTAATAGACCGATATTTGTGGGAGATGTATACGCGGCCACGGTGCCGCGCGGCGATTCCTGATAGTGATCCGGGGGCAGCCAGTGGTCGTTTGGGCCGACGAAGTCTTCGAAGAAGAGCCAGGTGCGGCGGGCCAGGCTGCGTAGCGCGACCATTTGCTCTGCTGTAAGGGGCGTGGGATTGTAGCGTATGGGCTGGCTGATGCGATAAGCGATCTCGGGCGATAGAGCCCAGGCGAGGAGCAGAGGCAGAGCCAGCAGGAAGTGGCCAGGCCGCAATGAGACCAGCAGCAAGGCCAGCGTTAGTGCTGTCAGTTGAGCACTCACCATTACTTTCCAGGTCCGCCAGCGATGGCCACCGATGCTATCGCGCTGGGCGGCCTTAGCGGCGGTCATCCACTCTAACATGTGCCGGTGAGTAATCAGCACCCGCGCCAGGGTGGTAGCGATCGCGCCGACCATTTGGGCGGCTTCAAAGGGCAGGAAGACCACGGCCAGCAGCCAGCGCAGCCCGCCCTCCTTGAGCGAACGCGCCGATTGGCCCCAGCGCGTGCCGGCCCGGCCGGTCGCGAGGGGTGTCACGACGTCAATCAACGCCGGAATCGCCAGGGCCAGTAGTGAGACTGCGGTCCAGACCCAGGCCGCGCCGGGCAAGACCAACCAGCCGGCAACGAGCAACAGCAGCAGGGCCGGCGGCAACAGACTGCGACGCAGGTTGTCCAACAGTTTCCAGGTGTCGATAACACCGAAGCCGGCCGTGATCGGTTGCCGACCAGCGCCGAATCCAGGCGCGCGAGGCAGTAACCAGGGCAAAAGCTGCCAGTCGCCGCGCGTCCAGCGATGCTGCCGGCGCATGTAGGTTAGATACGACGGCGGGTAGTCTTCGTATAGGGCGATGTCCGTCACCAATCCGGCCCGCGCATGGATGCCCTCGAACAGATCATGGCTGAGCAGGAAATTCTCGGGCACGCGGCCGGCCAGGCTGTTCTCGAAGGCGTCGACATCATAGATGCCTTTGCCAATGTAGCTGCCGCTGCCAAAGAGATCCTGGTAGACGTTGGACACGGCGTGAGAGTAGAGGTCCAGCCCAATATCGCCTGCAAAGATCCGGCTAAAGCGTGAGTAGTTTACGCTGGCGGGTATGATCTCGGTACGCGGCTGCAACAGCCCATAGCCATGCACCACTCTGCCGGTACGTGGATCAGCCTGAGCGCGGTTCAGCGGATGAGCCAGGGTGGCGATCAGCCGCCGGGCGCTGTCGCGGCCCAGGATCGTATCGGCATCCAGTGTAATCACATATTTGACCAGGCGGAGTTGCTCGGCCTGGCCGATCGAAGAACTGATCGAAGTGTCGGTCGCGCCCCGTAGCCACCGGTTCAGCTCGTGGAGTTTGCCGCGTTTGCGCTCCCAACCCATCCAGCGCCCCTCATGCTCATTCCAGCGTCGCTCCCGGTGGAACATGCAAAACGGCCCGTCTTGCGCGTCCGGTTCGCCTCCATAACGAGTATTGAGCACGCCGATGCCGGCACGAGCCTGATCGAGTAGGGCAGCGTCGGCAGGCATATGTTGCTCGCGGGCATCGCCGAAGTCAGTCAAAAGCGCAAAGTAGAGGTTGTGGTCGGGGTTGCGTAGATAATGCTGCTCGATTTGCTGCACGAGCGAGGTTACTTCTTGTGCGCTGGTCAGCATCGCCGGCACCACAACCAAGGCGCGGCATGAGTCGGGTATCCCACGGTTGCCTTGTTCACCCGACAGATTAAGCTTAGGCAGTATTCGGGGTGGCACAACCAGGGTGACAACCCAATCGACCAGGGCCACCGAGGCCGCTAGGGCCGGCAAGAAAACCAGCACAAAGGCCAGAAGCGCGAGAAGCGTCGAACCACCCTGGGCGGTGGCGTAGACGACGGCGGCCAGGGTCATCAGTAGCGTCAGCGCTGCGATTGGACCTAGATAGGCCACGGCGGGATGCCTTCGCACCAAACGCGCCAGGCTTATTCCTGGCGAGGGCCGGTAGCCCAGCCGATCCTCGAGCGCCCTGCGCCCATCGTCCAGGAGGTAGAAGCCCACGTGTGCCGGGGGTGGCATATCCAGCCCCGGCCACACCGCCACATCTGATTGGTCCTTGTCGTCGACCGGCCCAAGCGCGGGGGGCGGGTTGGTCCAGGCTGCCTGCGCCAGGATGTTCGCCATGCGCGCTACTTCCAGCTCGCTCCGGCCAGTCGCCAAGGCCAGTTTTTCGACCACGTGCTGATACCGGTCGCGCGTGGCACGGTCCATGCCGGCGTAGACCGCGGCTGGATCCTCGCGCAGGATCTGCTCCACGCGGCTCACGCTCTCGAAGAAATGCGGCCAGTCGTTGGTACCGATGGTTCGCAGGCTGGTGAAGCAGTTGGCCACGATCTCGTCGCCGGTCAGGGATCCGGACAGAGGCCGGGAAGGAGGCTCACCTTGCTGCGTCAGGTTGGTGATCTGCGCGGCTGCTTGCGCCAGTGCGGCGAGGATGCTTAAGCGCAGCATGACCGGCAGAGCCCACAGTTCGCCAGTGGTCAGCGGCCTGATGTCTTGATAAAGTAAGACGAAGCGCTGCACCAGTTCCATATCCAACTGGGCGCCGCTGCCCGCCACAAGCTGTTGTGCAACATCGTAGATGCGAGGATAGCCGGCCAGTGGGCCAGCGGATAGCTTGGGTAACTGGCGGTAGAAACCTGGCGGCATGTCCTCCCGAATCTGGCGCAACGACTGCTGGGCTAGGTAGAAGTTATCCAGCATCCACTCGGCGGCGCGGGAGAGAGTTTGTTGCCCGGAACTGCTTTGAAAGAACACCATCGTGGCCTGGAGAAACGTCTCCTGTGCCTTCAGGCCGGCCAATAACCACGGCTGCGCACCCGGCCCCGGCGTGGCTTCCCCGAGGGCTGCGGCTTCATACGCCTGGGCATGGACCTTGTCGATGCCGACCCCGTCATCCGGTGTACGCGGTTGCTCTTGGGTGGTCTCTAGGTGAATCATCCTAAGGTCTGCCATTTTTCTGAGCCGCAACTTCGGCAGGTGTGGGTGCGATCTCCCTGGCAGGCGCATCTTGAAAGATCAACAAAGGGGACGAGCCGTACGCTACAAAACCGACAGCCAGGCCGCCATACGGCCAGCGCAGTTCACCAGAGTAGCCATGTGCGCATAACAGCACCAGATCGGCGTCCTCCTGCTCGGCCAACTCGTGTAGCGCGACCGCCGCGTGGTTGCTGATCAGCAGCCTGGTCTCTACGGCTGCTGGTGGCAACTGGGCGCGCACAGTCTCCAGGTACTGCTCGGCCTCGGACCGGTTGCGCTCCACGATTCGGTCGGCCAGGTCGCTGTCTTCTTGACTGGGCGGCGTTCGTCTTGGCATCTGTGGACGCTGCACTACATGCGCCAGCACGATCTGTGCCTCGGCGCGGGCAAGGGTGATGACCAGCGGCAGCACGCTCTCGGCGCGCGGGGAACCGTCCAGCGGCACCATCACCCGCCGATAGCGTAGACCTGCCAGGTCCGGCTGAGCTGGCTGATAAGCGCGCACGATCATCAGCGAGATGGGAGCGCGCATAATCACCTTTTGCACGACGCCACTAACATTCCAGCCGCTCAGGCCGCTCCGCCCATGGCTGCTGAGGATGGCCAGCCCGATCTGGTTTTCGCGGGCAAAAGTCAAAATCTGTTCGGCGGCGTCTCCGTCGATAACCTTCGTCTGCGCCGCGACGCCTACCTCCTGCAGTCGCGCGCGAACCCCTTCCAGGTAGCTCTCTGCTTCTGCCCGACGCAACTGCGATTCCAGCGGATCAACTGCGCGCAGGCCGCCCTGCCTGTCGGACGGAGAGAGGACATGGAGTAGCATCAATTGTGAGTCCAGAGAGCGGGCCAGGGCCACGACGTGAGGCAAGACACATTCGGCCAGCAGTGAACGGTCCAGAGGGACCAGGATTCTTTCGAACATAAGCACCTCTTTAGATGGCCAGCTGCAATTCGGGTCCAACAACCTGATTGACTGACAAATCTTGTAACGTGGTCACCGTAAGAACTCAACAGAGAAGCATGGTCCGCGGTAGCTCATGAGTTGTTTGCGAGAAGCGATGGCTGGCTCAGGGTCTGGCTCACCGGGTAAGACGAGATAGGTGAGCAAAGGCCAGTGACGGCGCAACGCCTTTTTGACCCAGGCCCAACCGATCTTGAGGTAGCTTACACCACGGAACCAATGTGGGTCTACCCAACGGCGCTTGCCTTGGGCGACGACCTCAACGCCCTGAGCAACGAGGAAAAGGGCTGATTCTATATCCTTTACCGTCGTACTGACGATCTCAAGTCGTCCAAAACCAGCCGTCATCCGGTACCAGTAGCTGTCATCTCGTCCGAACACGTAGGTGAGCGCCCAAAAAGACACAGCAAACTGACGCAGAAACAAGGCTTTCTCAACTTCTTGCGTCAAACCGGTCATAAACGGCATCACGGCACTGGAAGCAATCGTCAGCACGGTCTGTTTGCCTGCGCTATTCCTAGCCTTCAGTTTGATGCGCCGAAAGCGCACTGCTGGCAGTTTGCGCGAGAGCGGCAAGGTGTCGTGCAGCTCATAGCCTTCTGCGATCTCGACTGGAAACAACTCTGGATATGTTGCAATCATGCTGTCTAGCCAAGCTCGAAAGCGCACACTATCGCAACTCAACTCCTGGTATTCTTCCAGTCCGATCGGTAGAATTGCTCGCTTGTTCGGCTTGGCAACATTCGTGCGTTCTCGACTATAATTCCGTTGAGGCATGTTGACCGTTCACCTGATAGTTTTCGGTCAATTTTGCCTCATTTCTCACTGGCCCACAGAATCCGCTAGAACCAGAATCCTTGCTCTTGGAAAGACACGCCGTCGTGACTTTTGTCAGTCAATCAGGTAGGCTTTACTAAACGGAACCTGGCCTACGGTCACAGATGCCCACACTGCGGGTTACGCCACGGCCAACGGTGCTCACGACAAGAGCCATTGGGCCGGAGAGCCGTGTGCGTCGTAAGACGTACGCACGGTTCGGAAGTGGCGGCGGGGTGGGTGACCGTCGCGCCGACCGTCACCAGGCGGCACCCACGGGTCATATCACACTGGCCGCGACTGGATCTCAATCCGTCCGCCTCCCGGCGCTTCGAGGTAAATGGTCTCGCCCTGGTTGTTCCAAATGAGGGCATGGTTCACGGGCGAACCTTTGTACCTTTAGGCATAGTTCGGCTGCACTCTGCTCGCAGCTGACACTCGCGCATGCACGCAGTGCAGGTGTCAACTTGAGCACCAGTTGGCTCTTGAATTCGGCGGTGAATGATCGTCGTCTTGGCATGGTTGCGCTCCTGGTCATGAACATCATAGTTCAGTTGGCTATGTGTCCAAATTTAGGGGTGCATTGCAGATTGCCAACACAAGCATGAGCACGAAGGACAGGAGAACAGCGCTTCTTGTTCTCATGGTTAACCTCCTTTGCAGAACCTCCTCGGTAAAACCTCACTGTGAACGCAAAGACAACCCCATGTGAAGACTTACACTTATTGTACGCCGGTCTCGTCGTGTTTGTCAATCCGCAAAAAAACGAGCGTGGCGACTAGCTGACCGATGCTCTCACTGAGACTGCACACGTTCGGCGCGGAAGGCAGCGACCTCCTGGGGCGTAGCCGGCAGCAGGTCGGCCAGGAAGTCGCTGCTGGGGAAATACTCACGCACATACCGCACCGCGATCAGCCAGCGATCCTGGCCGGGCGGGACCGGGACGACAGCCTGGCGCCCATCGGTGGTGTGCAGGGTGTAGTAGGCAGACATGGCGGCAGGCGTCTCACCCACCCTGGCTGCCGGAACCGGGTTCCG
>JBFYTD010000456.1:0-3111 GCA_041300885.1 Anaerolineae bacterium
TGGAGTGGTTCGGTCGGAGACCGGCTACAGCTAGTCTAGGGTGACTTGGAGTGGTTCGGTCGGATACCGGCCACAGCTAATTCTCGACGAGCTACAGCCAGCAATCAGTTAGCAATCGTTACCGACACCGCTTCGACCGACACTTCACCGCCCGTGCCGTTGACCAGCAGGCGCAGGGCATAGACGCCGTTGGGCAGCAGGGTGGTGTCCCACGTCGCCAGAAGACCCGACGCGGGCGTCGTTACCACGGGCGTGTCAGGCGCGATCGGCGTCCAGATCCCGTTGACCAACACTTCCAAAGCATAGCTGGCGAAGGACGGGCCAGCCGCAACACCGAAGATCGGCGTCGCGCCGGCCAGGACATCGCCGTCTAGCGGCTGTTGGATATCCGCCACAACCAGCGGCTGCACAGGCAGTGTCGGCGTCGGCAGCGGCGCAGGCGTTTCTGTCGCCGTCGGGCTGGGCGACGGCAGAACAACCGGCGTCTCCGTCGGCGTGGCGCTGGCGCTGGGGCTGGGGCTGGGCGACGGCAGCAGTGTCGGAGTCTCGGTCGGCGTCGAGGTCGGCGTGGCGGTCTCCGTTAGCAACGCGGTCGGCGTCGGCGTGGCGTTCTGCAGCGTCACGACGCGCACGGGAGCCGACTCGAAGCGCACACCCTGACGGTCCACAGCCACAACCCGCAGCACGTGGGGTCCTTCGCTTCCAAGTGCGCCGACGTCCCATTGGGCCAGTTCGCCGTTGACCACGGCCTGCCCCACCGGCCCAGCTACCACGCCCCACGCGCCCGGCTCGAAGCTCTCGCCGTATTCCACCAGGTAATAAGCGAAGTCAGGGACCGATGCGCTGCCCCGAACCGGGATTACACCCGCCACTGTCTGCCCATCCAGCGGCCAGCTCAAGGCCACGTCTTGCACAGGCGCCTGGCCAGGGTCGGCGCCCGGCGGCAACTGGTCGGCTGCGAAGAGCTCCACGCGGCGGCGGTCGGCGGGACAGCTGCCATCGGCCGGCGCGCCGGTTAGCGTGCAGATCTCGACCTCTACGATCCCGGACGGACGGGGGAAGTCCTGCGGGGCGATGTCGGCCAGCGCGGCGCGCATGAAGCGGTTCCAGATCGGCCCGGCTCCGGCAATGCCCGACAGGTTGCGGTCCATGGGCGTGCCGTCCGCGTTGCCTACCCAGACGCCGACGGCCAATTGCGGGGTGTAGCCGACGGTCCAGATGTCGCGCACATCGTTGGTGGTGCCCGTCTTGACCGCTGCCGGCCGGCCGATCTGCAGCCAAGAGTTGGCGCCAAAGGCCGGCGTGCGCGCCTCGTTGTCCCTCAGAATGTCGGTCAGGAGGTAGCTGTGCTGCGGCGTGGCGACGCGGGTCTGCTCAGGTTGGCGCTGGACGGCGCGCGTGGCCAGCGGCGCGTTACGGCAAGCATCTGGCAGATCGGGCACATCGACTCGTTCTAACACCGTGCCCGAGGCGTCCAGAATGCATAGAATCGGCGTAGGCGGCGTGTAGACCCCACCGTTGGCCAGCGCGCCGTAGGCGTTGGTCATCTCCAGCAGCGTCACCTCGCCGCCGCCCAGAGTCAGGGCCAAGCCATATGGGGGATGGCCGGGCTGCGTCAGGGTGGCCAGGCCAAAGCGCTCAGCCACTTGCAGCAGCGCATCCACGCCCACATGCTGCAGCGCCTTGACGGCAGCGATGTTGTAGGAGTTGGCCAGCGCCGAGCGCACGCTGACCCGGCCATGCTCCTGGCCGTCGTAGTTGACCGGCACGTAAGGCGGCCGGCCGGGGCCGTCGTCGAACTCGGTGCGCACATCGTCGATGAGCGTGGCCGTCGTCCACCAGTCGTCGGGCCGCTCGAAGGTGGCCAGATAGGTAAAGGGTTTCATGGTGGAGCCGGGCTGGCGGGGCGAGAGCGCTACGTTGACCTGGCCACTGATCTCCACATCGTTGAAGTCGGCCGAGCCGACCATGGCCAGAATTTCACCGGTGCGGGGGTCCTGTGCCACCAAGGCGCCGTTGCTGACGTTGCGCCCCTGCAGCTCGACCACACCGGTCTGCACCTGACGTTCAGCCTCGGCCTGCAGCTCTGGGTCCAGCGAGGTGTAGACCTGCAGGCCGCCGCGGTAGAGAAGTTCCGGGCCATAGAGCTGTTCAATCTGGCTGCGCACGGCCATGACGAAGTGCGGCGCCTTGTCCAGCCAGGTGCTCTCCAGGCCGCTACCGTAGTAGGTCAGCGGCTCGCGCCAAGCTGCATCTGCCTGTTCCTGTGAAATCGCGCCGTGCTCGACCATCAGGCGCAGTACGTCGGCCTGGCGGGCTTTGGCGCCCTCTGGGTTTTGCAGCGGGTCATAGGCCGCAGGCGCCTGCGGCAGTCCAGCCAGCAGCGCCGCCTCGGCCAGGGTCAGTTCTTTGGCAGGCTTGTTGAAGTAGAGCTGGGCGGCCGCCTCGATGCCGTAGGCCAGGTTGCCATAGTAAATCTCGTTGAGGTAGATCTCCAGAATGGTGTCCTTGGAATAACGGCGTGTGATCTCAGCCGCCAGGATGGCCTCTTTGACCTTACGGGTGATGCTGCGCTCTGGCGACAGGAAAACCAGCTTGGCAAGCTGCTGGCTAATCGTGCTGGTGCCGACCACGGGCCCCTGGGTTTGCACGGCGCGGAAGATGGCACGGCCAAGGGCGACCGGATCGACCCCGCGGTGCTCGTAGAAGTTGGAGTCTTCGGTGGCGACCACGGCATCGATGAGGTAGGGAGAGATTTCGCTGAGCGGCACACGGCGGCGCAGGCCGGCCGTGGGATCGTCGGGCGCCAGCGGCGCCTGCAAGAGGCTGCCATCGCGCGCGAAGATGCGCGTGTTCTGGCCGTGCGCGGTCAGCGCGACCAGTTGGTCGGCTGGCGGCAGGGCGCGGGCCACCGCTACGTAGCCCAACGTGACCACGGCCAGGCCCAGCAGCAAGACGACAAAGAACAGCACTGTGCCTAACAATAGACCATTGAGAGTCTGGACGCTGCTGTTGTTGCCGGCCGGCTGCGGCGGCAGCGGGGGCGCAGGAGGCAACGAACCGCCAGAACCGTAGGTCGGCGGCCGGCCGCTGACCGGCGGCGGGACGCTG
>JBFYTD010000457.1:0-3111 GCA_041300885.1 Anaerolineae bacterium
TCGACGACATCGAGCGCAGCGGCCAGGCGCATCAGGTCAGCCGCTTCGTGTCGCTCTCCAAACTGCTGGACTTCGAGTACTCCACCTTCGCCTACGAGGCGGATCTGGCGCGCATGCAGGGCCAGCCAGGGGCCGCCAACCTGATGGTCGGCGACGTGCCACAGTGGGACAGCTACCTGACCGACTTCCTCGACTTCGACTATGTGCTGGTCAAGAGCAACGACCGGAGCACGTTGGCCGGCCGGCAGAACCATCGCGCCGTGCGCGAGCTGTGGACGGGTGGCGATGCGGTGCTGCGCCAACGTTTCACCTCGCTGCAGCGCTGGGAGCTGCAAGACGGCAGCGAGGCCGAGTTGTTCAAACGCAACGGCCCGCCGCTGGCCCTGCTCAGCCCGCAGGAGCTGCAGCCGATCCTGCAACACGTGCTGGAGCTCACGCCCCAGAACGGGCACGCGCAGCGCCTGCTGGCGCTGCTGGATGCGCCCGTCCCTGCCTGGCAGTGGCGCGACGCCTCACAGCTTTGGCGCGACGTCGTGCGCGATGATCCCAACAACGCTGCTGCCTGGCAGAAACTGGCCGATGCGCTGCTGGTCACCGATCCCCAGGCTGTGCTGGACGAGATCCAGCGCGCGCAGCGCCGGGGGCTCCTCCCTGCCACCAGGCTGGCGCTGCTGCTGCAACAGGGCCGAGCCTGGGAAGCGCTGGCTGATCCGCAGCAGGCCGAAGCCGCCTACCTGCTTGCCTTGCAGTTGGCGCCGGACGCTGCCAACGCACAGGCTGCCCTCGGCGCGTTCTACCTACGCCAGGGCCAGCTCGACCGCGCGCGCGAGCAGTACAGCGCGCTGACCGCCCGCTATGACCCGACTCCCGGGGCCGTGCAAGTTTCCTCACCGATCACAGCCACGGCCACCCCAGCGGAGGAGACGCCGGATGTCGCCGTTGATGTCGCCACGGCTGAGGTCGAGCCAGCATCCTCACCCCCGCCCGCGCAGCCCGATCTGGCCCTGGGCATAGAGCCGCTGCTGGTCTTTCTCGCCGAAAACGCGCCCGACGACGCCATGGCGCAGATGCGATTAGGGGCCTGGGCCTTGCAGCAGGGCCAGCCGCTGCCCACGGCTGCCAGGTATTTCCAGCACGCCATCGACCTGGACCCCAGCCTGTGGTTGGCCTATGGCCTGTGGGCCAACAGCCTGGGCAACAGCGGCCAGATCAGCCAGGCCTTGCAGATCATCGACCAGGGGCTGGCGGCAGCGCCCGACAACCTGGCGTTGCCGGCGATGCAGGCGCGTTTACAAGGCGCAGCCGCCTCGGCCGCCAGCAACCAGGCCTATCAGGCCGCGCTGGAGGCGGGCAGAAGCGCCGCGCGCGAGCGCAACTGGCAGGACGCCATCGACGCGGCCCAGCAGGCGATTGGCCTGGCCCCCGCGCGCTACGAGGGGCAAGTTTTGCTAGGCGACGCCTACCGCAGCCAAAACGAGTTCGCCCAGGCGCTGCAAGCCTACCAGCGCTCCGTCGAACTGGCGCCCTACGTGAGCGTGCTGCACAGCCGCCAGGCCGAGATGTTGGCGCGCCTGGGCCGGGCCGACGAGGCGATGGCAGCCAGCCTGACCGCCTTGGCCATCGACCAGGGCCGCTGGGAGAACTGGTTTGCGCTGGGGCGGAGCTATATGGCCGCCCGTGCAGGCAGCCCCGCGTCAACTGAGGCAGCGCGCCAGGCCGAGGCAGCCTTGCTGCGAGCCCAGGCCTTGGCGCCGGCCGACAACCAGACGTCAGCCCGATCGCTGGCCGAGCTGCGCGCGGCGCTGCAGGAGCCAACGGACGACTCGACGCCCACGCCCACGCCTGAGGCGGCGGCTGATTACGCCCGCATGAACGGGCAGCAGCGCGCAGGCGAGCGCGCACGGGCCGACCAGGCCCTGCGCGCGGGCAAGGCTGCCGAAGCGCTGGTGATCTATCAGGCGCTGGCCGCCGTGGATGGCCAGGATCGCGCCAGCCGCATGGGGGTCGCCAACGCCCTGGCCGCGCTGGGCCGCATCGACCAGGCGCTGGCTGAGTTGGGCGCGATCAACCTGGACTGGCCCGGCTTTCCTTTCTCTGTAATCCGCCAGGGCGCACTGCTGGAGGAGCAAGGCCACGTGGAGGGAGCACTGGCGGCCTACCGCGAGGCCATGCGCATCGCACCCGACAACCCCGACACCCACTTCACCCTGGCCTACGCCCTGCACCGCGCCGGCCGGCGCGCCGAGGCCATCGCCGCGTTCGAGGCCGGCCTGGCGCTGGATCCAGGTCGCAGTGCGGCGCGCCAGGCGTTGGAGGAGATCATGGCCGCTGAGCCGTGATCATGACCGCGTCTCCGCCGTCGCGGCGCTGCGCCCGGCTGTGAAGTTTCAGACCGTTCGGTGCAACCTTATCACTGTCGCGCGTTGAGCCGAAACTCAGGCGGCGGCAGTGTTTCGATCTCCCGGCAACTCGCCCCTGCACATTGTTGGTAGGCTTCGAGGAAGACTCGCAACTCCTCCTGAAACTGCGGATCGGCGTTCTGCCACTGATTCTCCAGTTGATAGGGGTCATTGATGATGTCGTAGAGCTCACGCGCCGTTCCGATGCGCTGGATGTACGAGTATCTGGCTGTGCGAAGGCCCGTGTAATCGGGGATGGACTGTTTCAGCGCCTCCTGCTGCAAGTCGCCAGGATCAGGCGGCTCGAGGGATGCGCTCAATGATTCGTTTTCTTGCGCGCTCGGCGCCGTATAGTGCTCGAGCAACATGGATTGGCGCCAGGTAGCGCCCGGCCACCGGATGCCCAACAGCGGCAGCAACGAGCGGCCATCAACCAGGTTCGACATCTGGGTGCCGGCGATCTCGGCGAAGGTAGGCGCCAGGTCGATGATGGAAGTCAGCTCATCCCGCACGGCGTTCTTGCGCACCCCCGGCCCGCGGATGATCAGCGGCACGCGGATGTCTTCCTCGTAGGGCATCCCCTTGCCGGACACCATCCTGTGCTGGCCCATGTGAAAGCCGTTGTCTGAGTAAAACACGATATAGGTGTTGTCGAGCTGACCTGTATCCTCCAGGGTCTGCACTAGCGCGGCGACGGCCTCGTCCACGGCTT
>JBFYTD010000050.1:0-8783 GCA_041300885.1 Anaerolineae bacterium
TGGATCTGCACGTTGGCGACCGGCATCATGCCCGGCGTGGGCTGCCAGGTGGTCAGCGGCGCGGGTGATACCTCCGGCGCTGCGTTGGTCAGCCCGGCCACCAACGCCGACTTACCGCTGTTGGTGCAGCCGATCACCGCCACCTGGCCGGCCCCCTCCCGCTCGACGTGAAACGCAGATACTTGCTTGCTGCCGCCCTTGCGTCCCTGCCCGGCCTCTTTGAGCTTGGCCAGCTTCTTGCGCAGGTCCGCGCGCAGGTGATCGGTCCCCTTGTGCTTGGGGATCACCCGCATCATCTCCTCCAGCAGCTCGACGCGCTCGCCGTTGTCGCCGGCCGTGCGGAACTGCTCTTCGATTTTGTAATACTCAGGGGGCAGGTTGGTAGGCATGACAACCACTCAGCCAGGAGATGGTAGTGACGACTTCAGTCGCTCTACGTCTTCGGAAATGGCTGAAGCCGTCACTACGAGTCAACAACTGCGCGATCCAGCGCCCATCCGTTGTTCTTCATCCGCCGTGCTATTCCCGGCCTACGCGCGCTCATGCAACGTCATCAGCACATCACCGCAGGGGCGCAGCGTACCCAAAAACTCCGGCTGCACCTGCAAGCCCGGCACAGCCTGCAAGCGATAACGCTGCGCCACGTCGGCCAGGATCAGTACACCCTCCAGCAGGGCGAAGTGCTGGCCCAGGCAGACGCGTGAACCGGCGCCAAAGGGATAGTACGCGTAGCGCGGCCGCTTGCTCTCCATCTCGGGCGCAAAGCGCTCCGGCAGGAAGCCCTCCGGGTTGTCCCAGAACTCCGGATGGCGGTGGGTCAGGAAGGGCGTGATCGTCACCAGCGAACCGGCTGACACCTTGTAGCCGTCGATGACGTCGTCCTCCAGCGGGTCGCGCGCCATGATGGCCACAGGGGAGTAGAGCCGCAACACCTCGTCGATGATCATGCGGGTATAGACCAGGTTGGGGATGTCCGCGACGGCGGGCGTGCGGCCGTTGAGCACCGTGGCCAGCTCGGCGTGCAGCTTCTCCTCCACGTGCGGGTGACGGGAGAGGAGGTACCAGGTCCAGGTCAACAGCGTCGCCGTCGTCTCGTGCCCGGCGAAAAAGGTGATCAGCACCTCGTCGCGCAGGTTCTCGCGGGTCATCATCTGGCCGGTCTCCTCGTCCTTGGCCGTCATCAGCAGCGACAGCAGGTCGTCGCCTGCCGGCTGCTTCTGGCGCTGGTCGATGATGCCGTAGAGAAAGTCGTCCAACGTCTCCAGCGCGTGCTTGAAGCGCCGGTTGCCGCGCGTGGGCAGGAACATCGGCGGATCGATGAAGGACATGGAGCGCGAGGCGGCGAACTCCAGGATGCCTACCAGCGCGTCGCCAGCCTGGCGGAAGTCCTGGCTGATGTCCACGTTGAACATCGCGCGCGAGATGACGCTCATGGTCAGTTGCATCATCTCCTGGTTGATGGGCACCATCTGGCCGGCCTTGGCCGGTTTGCGCCAGCGCTGCAGCATCTCCTGGCTGGACTCGGTCATGATCTCGGCGAAGCGGGTAACGCCGCGCGGGGTGTAAGTCGGCTGCATCAGACGGCGCTGGCGCTGCCAGAACGGCCCGTCGCTGGTCAGCAAGCCGTTGCCCAGGGCAAGGCGCAGCTTGTCGTGGCTGGCGCCCTTAGGGTAGTTGGCCACGTTGGTTACCATGATGTGGCGGACGTGTTCCGGCCGCACGAACTGGTGGATGACCATCGGGCCAACCCGAATGCGCGCCACGTCGCCGTAGGTGCGCCACAGATCGACATAGGACTGGACGACGTCGGGACGATCGAGCGTGAGCATCCCGCGCGTGGTTTGATTGATCCCCGGACCAGGCGCACGACGCGCGGCCGGCGCGGGGGCTGAAGGTTTGGTTGCTACTGTCATGGGTATCTCCTTTGGGGCGCCGTAGTGCGACGCCATTTGCTGCACGCAAACTTTGTGCAAATTATAACACACCTGCTCCTAAAAAGCCGTAGGAACTGACCAAATGGGCAACGCGCGCGCTACCAGCAGCATTGTGCGCCATGTGTTTTGACAAGCCCGCCAATCCTCATATAATTGTGCAATATGTCTCGACCTGCTTGACTATGTATGGAGAGGAAGGGTGCAGTATGTTCCGGTTGAACGACAACACGAAAGGCCATAATGGACATTTTTCTGGATCCGCGCCAGCAGCCGTGCAAGAAGATGGCTACTGGGAAGCCTTGATGCATCAAGGCGAAGTCGCAGCGTTGGACGAACCGCCGCCCTGGGCCAGCAATGGCCACTCCAGCGCTCCGTGCCACGACGACTACGAGCGCACAGACGACCAGACCGACTGGAAGCGAGCCGAGTGCCTGCTTGAGCAAAAGGAGTGCTGCCATCTAGTAGTCGTCGGCCATAACCGCGGCGGCCTGTTGGTGCAGTTCGGCAGCCTGACTGGCTTCGTCCCCAGCTCGCATCTGGTGGACTTTCCCGGCATTGTAGACCCCATCGAGCGTGAGGATGCCCTCAAGCGCCGCTTGGGCGAGGAGCTCAAGCTTCAGGTGATCGAAATCGACCGGCCGCAAGTGCGTCTGATCTTGTCCGAACGTATCGCGCGCGAGGCCGAACGAGGCGAAAGCCTCTTTGCCCGCATCAAGGCCGGCGACACCTTGACCGGCCGCGTCAGCAATCTGCGCCGTTTTGGCGCGTTCGTCGATCTGGGCGGCTACGAAGGTTTGATCCACATCTCTGAGCTGTCCTGGGGCCGTGTCAACTACCCCGGCGACGTCGTTCATCCCGGCGACGTGGTCCAGGTTTACGTGCTGGACGTCGACCCTGAGCAACGCAAGATTCAGCTCAGCCTGAAACACTTGCAGTCCGACCCCTGGCGCGACGTGTCCCAACGCTTCTGCGCCGGCGAGGTTGTCAAGGGCGAAGTGACCAACGTGGTCAGCTTTGGCGCGTTTGTGCGCCTGGACGACGGCATCGAGGGGCTGATCCACATCTCCGAGCTGGCCGAGGGAACCTTCTTGCACCCGCGCAACGTTCTGCGTGAAGGCCAGCACGTCGATGTCAAGGTGCTCAGCGTCGAATCGGACCATCGCCGCATCGGCCTGAGCCTGCGCCAGGCGCGCAAGCCCCGTTACGCTGACTGGTCGGACGGCGCCCGTGTCGCCGTCTCCGCAATATAGCCGCTGCACCCCCGACATCGGCGCATTCCGGCAGAGGCAGTCCTCCTCCGTTCAACGGCGCCGGCAGAGTGGGCGGTAGCCCGCTCCGCTGGCGTCGCTTTTGTTTTCAGGTCCTGAACTTTGAGCAAGTCGCCATCGCCCCGTGCAGCAAAGCCCAAAACAGCCAAAAAACGCCGGGCAGCCCCGCGGCCACAACGCCCGGCCTGGCAGGTTGCCGTCGAGTCCAACGGCGAGATCATCGCGCTGACCGGGCTGATCGCGGTGGGTCTGTTGATCGCCAGCCATCTGCGCCACGAAGGCGAGACTCCGGGGATCATCAGTCAGGTCTTCGGCTGGGCCGCGCTGCCCGTGCTGGTTGTGCTGTTGCTGCTGGCCCTGGCGGTGCTGGCGCGCCAGGCAGCGCAGCGCATCGGCGCGCGCGACACCATCCCGTGGCGGCGGGCAGGCGAGGTGACGCTCGGCCTGGCGCTGATGGCTGCGGCAGTGCTGGGCTTGAGCCACCTTTGGTCGGGCAGCAACGACCCCTTGCAGTATGCCCTGGCGGGCAATGGCGGCGGACTGGCCGGCTGGCTGATTGGATCGCTGCCGGGCCAGTTGCTGGGCGATCTGGCGGCGACGGCCCTGTTGTTAGTGCTGGCTGGATTGGGGCTGTGGCTGGTGCTGTGGGCTCTCGACCTGCTCGCGCTGGACTGGAGGAGCCTGCCCGCGCGGCTGGGCCAGGGGCTGGGCAAGCTGCTGCCAGCTCCCGACGACGAGATAGCTGAGCTGGCTGAACCGGAGCCGGCCCGCCCGGCGTCGCGAACGGCTGCGTCGGAGGATCGTCCCTCGATTGTCAACGACGACCCGCCGCTGCCCAAGAAGCCGCGCCAACCCCCGGCCAAACCCAAGGCGCGCCCCCTGCCCGCCCAGCCGCGGCCGGAATTCCTGCCGCCATTGACCCTGCTGGCGATGGACGCGGCCAAACCAGGACAGGCCGTCGACCTGGCCTACAAGAAACAGGTCATCGAACAGACGCTGGCCAGCTTCAACGTGCCGGTGCAGGTAGTGGACATCAACGTCGGGCCGACCGTGACCCAGTTTGGCGTCAAGCCCGGCACGCTGGCGCGCCGCGGGCCGGACGGCGACACGGTGCAGCGCCGCGTGCGAGTCAGCCGCATCCGCGCCCTGGCCAACGACCTGGCCCTGGCCCTGGAGGCGTCCAGCATCCGCATCGAAGCGCCGGTGCCGGGCAAGGGCTACGTGGGCATCGAGGTGCCTAACAGCCGCTCCGACCTGGTGCCGCTGCGCATGGTGCTGGAAGCGCCAGAGTTCGCCCAGATCAAATCGCCCCTGGCCGTCGCCTTGGGCCGGGATGTGTCAGGCCAGCCCGTGGCCGCCGACCTGACCACCATGCCACACCTGCTGATCGCCGGCGCCACCGGCTCCGGCAAGTCGGTCTGCATCCATAACCTGGTGTGCAGCCTGCTGTTCAACAACGGCCCCGACCTGCTGCGTCTGCTGTTGGTGGACCCCAAGCGGGTCGAGCTGCCGGCCTACAACGGCGTGCCGCACCTGATCGCGCCCGTGCTCACCGACGTGGACCAGGTGGTGGGCGCGCTGACCTGGCTGACCTTGCAGATGGACGAGCGCTATCGCAGCTTCTCGCAGGTCGGCGCGCGCAACCTGAAGGACTACAACCGCAAGATCGACCGCAAGAATAAGCCGGCCGAATGGCGCGACCTGGAACCCTATCCCTATATCGTCTTCGTGGTTGACGAACTGGCCGATCTGATGCTGGCTGCGCCCGACAAAGTGGAGCACTACATCTGCCGGCTGGCGCAGATGGCGCGCGCCACCGGCATCCACCTGGTGATTGCCACCCAACGGCCCAGCGTGGACGTCATCACCGGCCTGATCAAGGCCAATTTTCCCGCCCGCATCGCCTTCTCCGTCACCAGCCAGATGGACAGCCGGGTTGTGCTGGACACGCCAGGCGCAGAGAAGCTGCTGGGGCGGGGCGACCTGCTCTTTATGCGTCCAGACAGCGCCAAGCTGGACCGCATCCAGGGCTGCTTTGTGAGCGAGAAGGAGATCGACGGCATGGTCAGCTTCTGGAAGCAGACCATGCCCGCGCCGGAGTTGGCACCCAACCAGCCGCGCTTTCCCTGGACCGGGCTGATGGCCCAGATGGAGGACCAGGACGACCAGTACGAGCGAGCGCTGGATCTGGTGCAGGGACAGGGTCGCGTCAGCACCTCCTGGCTGCAGCGGCGGCTGCGGGTTAGCTACAACCGGGCGTCCGAGCTGATCGCGCGCATGGCCGACGATGGCTACGTGGGGCCGGACGAGGGCGGCGGCCGCGGCCGCGAGGTGTTGTTGTCCGGCGCGTCCAGCGACGAGGACGACTGGCTGAGTTGACGGCGGCGATTCGTCCTTTGATAGGCGTTGCGCTATAATGCGGCGGTTCTGGCAAACAGCAGATTTCAAAACATGAGGTTCGCTTGGTATGGACATCGGTCAAATCTCAAACGCTATCGGCTCGGTGCTGCAAGTGCTGGTGGCCGTGTGCGGTGCATTTGTGCTGGCCTTCTGGCTGGCAATCATCATCTGGACCTGGCGCGACATCCGCGCCCGCTCGCGCGACGTGTTTGCGGCTGTGCTGGCCATCGTGCTGGTAGCCATCTTCCCGTTGGTCGGCCTGCTGCTCTATCTGCTGCTGCGGCCCAAGGAGACCTTGGCCGAAGCCTACGACCGGGCGCTGGAGGAAGAAGCGCTGCTGCGCGGCATCGAGGAGCAATTGGTTTGCCCCAACTGCAACCGGGTGGTCGAGAAGGAATGGCGCTTCTGCGCCTACTGCCACACCCAGGTCAAGAAAGACTGCCCCGCTTGCGGCCAGTTGCTGGAGCTGGGCTGGACCCTGTGTCCCTACTGCGGCAGCCCGGCCAACGTGCCCAAGGTGCGGTCGCAACAGGAGCTGCCGCCCCCGGGCGCCGCCGGCCGGCCGGCCCCGTATCAGGGCGGCATGGCCGTGACTGACCTGCCTGTGGTGGAGTGAGCAGGCAACGGCCCACGCCGACAGCTTGATTTAAAACAACAAGAGAGGTAGATCGTCGATCTACCTCTCTTGTTGTTTTGGTGCGGGATTGCTACACCGCCCATCTTTGCCCAGAATTCGCTGGCATAACATGACCAAGATCATATCTTTGCAATGCCAGTTGGTGATACAATGGGGGACAAGATGAACCCGATCTCCGCCTTCTTTGTGCGCAACATCATCGTTGTCTTCTTCTTCTACGGTCTGGCGTTCTTCAGCTTAGGGCTGGCGCTTGCCCTTGCCAGTCGCCGCGAGTCGGAATTTCGCTTCGTCCGCGCCATTGTGCCCCTGGCGCTGTTCGGCTTCCTGCACGGCATCCACGAGTGGGTAGAGATGTACCAGAAGATCGCTGTGCTGAGCAGCGGCTACATCCCTACCACCCTGGACGAGGTTCTGCGGCTCCTGCTGCTGGTGGCCTCGTTTGCCATGCTGTTGGGCTTCGGCTTCACGCTGCTCAGCCCCGACGTCACATCCAGGCGGCACATCTGGCTGCCGGTGCTGGGCCTGGTCGGGTTCTGGCTGACGGCTGTGGTGATCATCGCCGTGGTACTGGAGCCAGGGGATGCGCTCCTCCTTGCTCAGGCGGACGCGCTGGCGCGCTACAGCCTGGGCATCCCCGCGGCGCTTCTGGGCGCGTGGGCTCTGATGACCCAGCAGCGCACCTTTCGCGAGCACAACCTGCCCCAGTTTGGTCGCGATCTGATCTGGGCCACCACCGCTTTGCTGCTGTACGGCGTCATCGGCCAGTTGTTCGTGCGTGAGACGACGTTGGTGCCTTCTAACGTGATCAACAGCGCTCTGTTCCTGCAATGGTTCGGCATTCCCGTGCAGCTATTCCGCGGGCTGGCGGCCGTCATGCTGCTGGTGTTTATGGTTCGTGCGCTGAAAGCCTTCGATGTCGAGAGCCGGCGGCGGTTGGACGCAGCCAACCAGGCCCGCATCAACGCGCTCAACCAGGTGGTCGACGCGCAGGAGATGGAGCGCAAACGCATCGCCCGCGAGCTGCACGACGCTACCGGGCAGTCGCTGACCGCCATCGGCCTGGGGCTGCGCGGCGTGGAGATGCACATCGAGAACAGCGATGCCTCCCAGATCGGCCTGCTGGATAAGGTGCGCGAGATCAAGACTTACGGCACCAATGCCCTGGGCGAGCTGCACCAGATCATCGCCGACCTGCGTCCACAGATTCTGGACGACATGGGGCTGGCCGCGGCGCTTAAGTGGTACGTGCAGAGCTATCAACAACGGCGCTCACTGCCCAGCGAGCTGATCGTCGAGGGAACGCCCTATCGCCTGCCGGCCGAGTACGAGACGGTTCTGTTTCGCATCACACAGGAGGCATTGACCAACATCGCCAAGCACGCCCACGCCACGCGCGTAGTGGTAACGCTGAACTTTTCGCCGACTGAAGTCAACCTGACCGTCCAGGACAATGGCCGCGGCTTCGACCCCGAGCAGACCCTGCAGCGCAACGGCCGCAACGCCGGCTGGGGGCTGCTGGGCATGCGCGAACGCGCCAGCCTGATCGGCGGCCAAGCCGTGATCGAGTCTTCACCGGGCCAGGGCGCCCGCATCCGGGTCACCGTGCCCACATCGAGGGAGTTGCTACGTGTCAAAGATTCGCCTGCTATTGGTTGATGACCATGAGATTGTGCGCGCCGGACTGCGCATGCTGTTTTCAGCCGAGCCGGAGGTAGAGATCATCGGCGAGGCCGGCAGCGGTGAAGCGGCTGTCGCTGCTGTGCAGGACCTTGAACCCGATGTCGTGTTGATGGACGTGGCCATGCCCGGCATCGGCGGCGTCGAAGCCACACGGCGCATCAAGGCCAGCCATCCCCAGGTGGCCGTGCTCGCTCTGACCATGCACGAGGACGAGGAATACTTCTTCGAGATGCTGGCGGCCGGCGCGTCGGGCTATGTGCCCAAGCGCGCGGCCCCTGACGACCTGATGTCGGCCATCAACATCGTGCGCCAGGGCGACGTCTACATTTACCCGTCGCTGGCCCGCCTGCTGGTCAAGGACTTTCTGCATCGCTCGGAGGCTGGCGCGCCAGAGACACGCGAGGAGTTGACGCCGCGCGAACAAGAGGTGCTGACCTTCATCGCCGAAGGCTACTCCAACCGCGAGATCGCCGAAGCGCTGGTGATCAGCGTCAAGACCGTGGACCGGCACCGCGAGAACCTGATGCGCAAGCTGCAACTGCACAACCGCGTCGAGTTGGTCAAGTATGCCATCGAGAAAGGTTTGATCACCGTAGGTGGATCGTAAGCCGTAGGCTGCCAGCGCCCACCCGCTGATCGAGTGCGCAGCGTATCGAGATCGACGGGCTGGCGCTGGGCCATAATCACCCATGCGGCGGTTGCTTGATCTAGGGAAGTCACCCAAGCCCAAAGATGGGGAATTCGCCCGATTGATTCCTTGACCGTAACATGATACTCTTAGCATAGAAGCTGAGAGACAGCCAACGCCGAAATGGCAAGGTTAAGGATAGCACGGTCGATTTCCGGCCAAAAGGAAAAGGTGAC
>JBFYTD010000458.1:0-3098 GCA_041300885.1 Anaerolineae bacterium
TTGCCAAAGAGACGATCGTGCATGCCCCAGTAGTCGCCTTGCTCACCGGCGCAGCGGGCCGCGATGGCGGCAGGGGTGGCGTTGGGGTGGATGCTGTCCAGCGGAAAGTCGCGGAACTCCAGCCGCACCTTGCCGGTATCGATGTACTCCTGCAGGATCACCGGGTAGGTCTCGTCCACCCAGCGCGAACAGAAGGGACACTGATAATCGGAATACTCAACGATGGTCACGGCCGCATCGGCGCTGCCCTTGCTGCGCACATCGCCGTTCGCATCAGCCGGCTCAGAGACGCCGGCCGGGCTGGTTGGGCTGGCCGGGTCAGCAGGATCGGCTGGCAAGCCAGGCGCGGCGCACGCGACCACGATCAACAGCAGGGCTGCGAGCAGAGCGACTAGCGCCGCAGGCCGGACTTTCATGGCAAGAAGGTTGTTGGGCATTGGTACGTTTCCTTATCGATTATGTAGACTAAATACAGTCCAGTCCATAGAGTTCATCACCTTAGACTGGGAAAACCCCGCAGGGCATGGTTTTTGGTCAATTCTGCAAGCGCCTCAGGGCGCTTCTCAGCTTGAGCCAAGGATTTGTTATCCCTGGCTCAGTCCCTAGCGACTTGGCGCCAGGTTATGCGGTGTGAAGTTGGCCGGCGTGCTGGTCAATTCCGCCGCCGCAGGCCAGGTGGTGTAGCCGCACTCGCCGCCGGCCAGCGGGCTGGCGGCTTGGGACCTAGAGGCCGTACAGGCCACCCACAACGCTGCGGTCAGGGCGAGGCTGATCAGCAGCCGCTGCACAAGAGCCGCGTCCACCAATCGGCCTGCCGGTTCTCGGCCGAGCAGGCGGTGGATGCGGCCCGCAGTCGAGGCGGAGGCAGCAGCGGCCAGGCTGGCCGCGGGCGGCAGATGCGAGCCGGCCTGCACCAACTTAAGCAGCGCAGCGGCCAGTTCATAGTTGGCGCCGCTGGCCGCGTCCGCCTCGCGCTCCTTGGCCTCCAGATAGAGGTCACGTAGAGCCGCAGCCACCGGCAGAAAGAAGAGGCCATGAGCCAGGCTGCGAGCCAGCAGGACGCGCAACGGGTCGCGCCGATCGAGGTGATGACGCTCATGCCGCAGCACAGCAGCCAGTTCCGCCTCATCCAGCAGGGCCAGCAGGCCGGAACTGAGCCAGATGCGGGGGCGCGCCAGCCCCGCAGCAAAGGCGTAAGCTTCGACGTCTTTGACCAGCGTTACGCGATCTTCAAGCTGCAAGGTCCGGGTCTGCCTGGCCAGCGAGGCCGGCAGTGGCAAGCTGCGCCGCTTCAGATTGCGCAGCAGACGGCGCGTGTACCAAAGCTGCATGGCCAACATGCCCAGCCCGCGCAGCGCGCTGGCCCCAACCAGAGCCAGCGGCAGCAACAAGCCCGCCAAGGGCCAATAGCCTTCGACAGCCTGGGCTGCGCTCTGGCAGGCCAGCCAAACGCCGTGCGCCAGGTGGGGGCTTTGCCACCACAGCAGGCCACCCAGCAGGGCCAGGCTGGCGGCGGCCAAGGCGACCAAGGCCGCAAAGGCGCGGCCGGCGCTACTGGGGCTGGCCATTGCGCGCCTCTGCCTGGGCTTGCCGTCGTTCATGCACCAGGCGCTCCAGCTCAGCCAACTGCTCCGGGTCAAGCTCGTCCAGCGTCTCGACAAACTGAGCGACGGCCAGGCTGCCGAAATCACGCACCAGTCCGCCCATAATCGCACGCGAGACGCGGCACAGAAAGGCATCGCGGCTCTGGCGCGGCCGGTAGATGAAAGCGCGCGACACGCGCTGGCGGGTCAGCGCGTCCTTTTCCACCAGGCGATTGAGCACCGTCATCACAGTCTTATAGTTGTACGTGGGGCCAAGATAGTCGCAGACAGCCTGCACCGTTGGCTCGTTCAGGGCCCACACTGCCTCCATCACCTTGGCCTCCAGCTCGCCGAAAACGCGCGCCAGACCCTCTTGATGGATGCGAAAGGACTGGATAGGGATGCTTTGGCTCACATTGCCTCCGAGGCTTGACAGAAACCGGGTTTTTCGGAAAAACCCGGTTTCTTTTGGGCTATGATAAAGTCTTACGGATTATAAGACAAAGGCCGCTTTTGTCAAGATCGCGCTGCTCAAGTCGGATGGCGGCGCTGGCGCAGCACAACAAACGGACGAGCCTGCGCTCGTCCGTTGTGGGATGACGCTGTTCCAGCTAGCCGTCATTCCGGATCGGCCAGCTCTTCTGCCTCGTCGTCATCCAGCGCCTCTTCGGTCGTTTCGAGCAGCTCGATGGCCTTGGGGGCCAACAGCTCCGGCACGTAGACCCGCACCTCAGCCATGCCGCCCACCGTGAAGCCGTAGACCTTGCTGACCGCATCGCCTTGCAGCATCACGGGGATGTCATTGCTCTCCAGGTAGCTCTTGATGACCTGGGCTTCCAGGTCGTTGGCGGCCACGAAGACCTCGACGGGCTCGCCTGATTGGATCGATCCACCGGTAGTTGCCATGCTTTTCTCCTCGGCGCCGGCCTTACCGGCGCCCAGCCAACGGGACCATTTGAATGGTTTGGCGGTCACGCCGCTGCCTCCTCCGAGGACTCCAGCACGACCTCGGCGGCAGCAGCCGGCGCTGGCCGCCAGTTGCGGTGGCGCAGGATGAGGCCGATGATGCCAATCGCCATCAGGCCCAGGCTGATCAGTTGCGCCGTGGCCAGGCCGGGCAGGCCAGTGACCCACGCATCAGGGCGGAACATCTCGACGAGGAGGCGGCCCAGGGGGTACCAGATCAGGTAAAAAAGGAAGATGTCGCCGTCGCGCAGCTTGGGGTACAGCTTGCGGCCGAAGACCATCACCAGGATGAAGCCGATCAGGTTCCACGATGCCTCGTAGAAGAAGGTGGGGTGGAAACGGGTGACCAGGACGTACTCCAGGATTTCCTGCGGTGAGCGGCCCAGCATCTCCGTCGGGGTCTGGAAGGGAAAGTTGGTGTTGATCTTGAAGCCCCAGGGCAGGGTTGTCGGTGGGCCGTACAGTTCCTGGTTGATGAAGTTGCCGAAACGGCCCATGACCTGGGCGATCAGCACGCCGGGGATGACGATATCCAGCCAGCGGGGCAGG
>JBFYTD010000459.1:0-3084 GCA_041300885.1 Anaerolineae bacterium
GGGCCAGCCGTGTTGGGGAAGCTGAACATCGCATCGTATTGGCCTGCTCTGTAGTCCAAATGGTTTGGGGTGTTGATCACCTGATCGTCGTGGTCGATCAGCAGACGGTTGTGTTTGAAACCGACGCCCACGCTACCGGCGTAGTCGGTGAACTCACGCCGCTCCCAGCGTTGCACATAGAAAGGCGCGTATTGCAGCATCAGCGGCTTGTTGCGCCAAGCCGAGTTGTAGATGTCGGTGATGGCGTTGACAGTCTGTACCCAGCCGGCTGAGGTCAGCCCGTTGGCAGCCAGACAGGCGTCCAGCTCGTTGTCCACCGGGATAGTCTCGCCATACATGCCGACGCTGGTCTCGACCCAGGCAACGCGCGGGTCGTTGTCATAGCGCGCAGCCGCGGCATGGACGAAATCCGACCAGGCCTGCAAATAGCTGGTTGACCAGTACTTGGGCACAATGTGGCTCTGGTTGTTGATCGTACAGGTAACAAAGCCGTCGGGCCGCTGCTGCAAATACCACTGAGGCAGCCAATTGCCGCCGCAGCAGAGGCCATCGTAGCTGTTGAAGGCGATGCCGGTGGGCTTGCCCAGGCTGGCCTCGGCCGCCAGCCACGTATCCACCAACTGCCAGTTGTACTGATTCTGGGTCAGATTCTCGATTCTGTTCCATTGAAATACCTGATGGCCGCCTGTCACGTAGGGGTATTGGGCAGGGTCGGTGTGGCGCCAGTCCAGAAAGACGTAGGTGCCCGGCTCGGGCCAGGGGGGCGTGTGCCGGGTCGCATCGCCGTTTTCTGGAGAAGGCTGCACAGCAGTCGGCGCAGCCGTTAGCTGCGCCGGAGGCGCAGATGCAGTTGGTGGCCGGGCGGAGACTACAGACCAACCGGTCAACAGGATCAATGGGAGCGCCAGCGCCAGGCTGGCCAGCAGGATAGTGCTTCGTCGGGAGTTCATTGTTGGTTTCCTTGAAACCGCCAGGTGTAAAGGCGGCTCAGCAGTCGGTGCTGGTTTGGGCTGCCTGGCTGGCTGTTCATTCACTAGAGCAGCGGTCAATCTCTCTTGATTCTAACTGCCCAATTGGACGCTTGTCAATGGGAAATCAGTACTAGCCGATTATAGACGCCAGTTCGCTTCTGGTCAAGCGGGTTCCCAGGCGGGGCAACGATTGGCCTTCTGGTGGTCTACCATGTATAATCGCGCCATGACCGAAATGGCAATCTGGACGGAGCAACTCAGCAAGCAGTTCGTCTTGCCTCGCCCGCTGCGCACGTTGTTCACCCAGGGGGTACGCCGCCGCAACAGTCCCCAGGCTGACGCCCCAGTGACTGCGGTGGATAGCGTCTCGCTGCGCGTACGGCCCGGCGAGTTATACGGCCTGCTAGGCCCCAACGGCGCAGGAAAGACAACGCTAATCCGGCTCTTGTGTACGATGATCGTGCCCAGCAGCGGCGTGGGCAGCATTTTTGGCATCGATTTGAGCAACAGTGATCAAATTCGCAAGGTCATCGGCATGACGACAGGCGACGAGCGGAGCTTCTACTGGCGGCTTAGCGGCCGGCATAACCTGGAGTTCTTCGGCGTCCTGTATGGGCTGAGCGAACGCCAGGCTGCTCAACGCGCTAGCGAGTTGTTGGAGCGGGTCGATCTGGCCAGCCACGCCGACCGGCCCTTCCGCACCTACTCCAGCGGGCAGAAACAGCGCCTGAGCATCGCCCGGGCCTTGCTACACCATCCGCGCCTGCTCTTTCTGGACGAGCCGACCCGCAGCCTGGACCCAACAGCCACGTTGCGGCTGCACGAGTTCATCGAACAGGACCTGCTGCGCGACGAAGGCGTCACCATCCTGCTGACCACCCATCGGTTGGACGAGGCCGAGCGGCTGAGCCAACGCATCGGCATCATGCATGGCGGCCGCCTGCAGGCCGAGGGCACGCCCGCCGAGCTGCGCGCCCGGCTCGGCCCCACCGTCAACTACCGGCTGCACGTCGCCCAGCTCACCAGCGACCCGGCCAGCCTGGCGGAGGGCCTGCCCGCAGTGGTGCGAGCCCAGCCCAGCGGCCCGGCCGGCGGCTGGACGCTGGAGTTGGAGGCGGTCGACAGCGAGGCGGCGCTGGCTGAGCTGCTCAAGCGCATCGTGACGGCCGGCGGCCAGGTGCGCGACGTCCAGCGCGAGCAGCCATCGCTGGAGCAGGTCTTTCAACGCTTCACCCAGACTTCGTAACATAGCTGCCGGGCACTTGAGTCTACGCCTGCGCCATTGCCGTTGATGACGTGCAAAATCAAGCGCTGACCCCAGTGCCCGGCAGTTGAGGATAGTTATGGTACGCGCGCTTGCCTTCCTGCGCCGCGATCTGCGGCTTCAACTGAGCTATCGCTTCGCCTTTCTTCTGCAGTTTTTTGGCGTCTTCTTCAACTTGCTGGTGTTCTACTTCCTCAGCAAGCTGGTTGGCCCTGCGGCTACACCCTACCTGGAACCCTACGGCGGAGACTATTTTGCCTTTGTACTGATCGGGCTGGCCTTTTCGGGCTATTTCGGCGTGGGTCTACAAAGCTTTGCCGGCACCATCCGCGAGGCGCAAACCACAGGCACGCTGGAGGCCATGCTGCTGACGCCGACACGCCTCAGCACGGTCGTGCTTTCCAGCAGCATCTACGACTATGGCTTCGTCACCTTCCAGGTGCTGGTCTACCTTGTGATGGGGGCGCTGCTCTTCGGCGTCGAGATCGACGGAAATCTGCCGGCCGCGCTGGTCATTCTCGTCCTGACCATCGTTGCCATGACCGCCGTGGGCATCATCGCTGCCAGCTTCATCATGGTGCTTAAGCGGGGCGACCCGGTGACGTGGCTGTTCAACTCGCTGGGGCTACTGCTGGGCGGCGTCTACTATCCGGTCAGCCTGATGCCTGAATGGCTCCAGAAGCTGTCCTGGCTGCTGCCCATCACCTACTCGCTGGATGGCATGCGCAGGGCGCTGCTGACGAATGCGTCGTTTGCCGAGTTGCTGCCCAACATTGTGGCCCTGCTGATCTTTTCGCTGGTGTTGGTGCCGATCAGCCTTGCCGTCTTCCGCCGCGCGGTCCATCGGGC
>JBFYTD010000051.1:0-8716 GCA_041300885.1 Anaerolineae bacterium
CTACACCAAGGCGATCGAGGCGGGCGGCTGGCAGGGATTCTCGTGCAGCCTCAAGACGCCGCGTGCCAAGGAAGCGGTGCTTGCCGCCTTGGATGCGACCCTAGAGCGCCTGGGCGAAATCGACTTCGCGGACTTGAGTGAGACGCAGGTTGACCTGGCGTTGGAACTGCTTGAACACGAAGTCCAGCACCACGGTCAACTGATTCGCTTTGTGTACGCGAACGGACTTACCTTCCCGGTAAGTTGGCACGATCGTTACACGGTATAGCAGGGACATGCACCGAGGTTCTTGCAGAAAGGTTGGCAAGAGACATGGACCAAACAGACGCTTCAGCGTTGATCGACTACAACTTCTGGGCCAACGACCGCATTCTCAGTGCTTGTGAACGATTATCAGTGGACGATTTCACGCGCGATGTGGCGCCAGATCCGGGCTGGGGCAGCCTGCGCGGAATACTGGTGCATGCGCTGGATGCGGAATACGGCTGGCGATCAGTCCTGCAAGGGCAGGACGCCACAGACATCCTGGATGAAGCTGATTTCGCCGATGTTGCTGCGCTGAAGGCCCGTTGGGCTGTAGAGCGGACCGCATGGCTTGACTATGTGGCCGGTTTAGACGTAGACGACCTCAACCGGGGCACCAACTCTGATCCTGAGCGCAGCCCCAAAGTGTGGCAGACGATCATGCACGTCGTGAACCATGGCACCCAGCACCGCAGCGAGGCGGCAGCTATTCTGACGGGCTATGGCCAATCGCCAGGCGAGCTTGATTTCGATCTGTTCCTGACGGAAAACCCTGAACACATGCACCCTTGAGCAGACCAACGTCTCTTGCTCCTCCTCAAACCCATTCTCCGCAGCTTGACACCTTCATTGTCCCCGGCTACACTGCAAGCCAACAACGGGAACTATCCCATCTTCGCAGTCCGTCTCCTCCTGCGAACAAATCCCACTCGCCCTGCATGTAACCCGCAGGCGCCAAGGAAAACGACGTGCCTTCCGATGTAGCGAACCCTGCCAGCGCAGCCCCGGCTGTACGCAACAGGACCCAACCCTTCGGTGTGTCCACCGAGGAATTGATCAGGCGCCACCAGGCCGGCCAGCCCGCGGCCTTCGACGCTCTGTTCGAGCGCTACAAGGATTATGTGTACCGAGTGGCCTACATGACGCTGCGCAACAGCGACGACGCCGAAGAGGCGACGCAGGAGACCTTCATGGACGTGCTGCGCGGCCTTAAGAGCTACGACGTCGACGGCGCTGCCCGCTTCGAGACCTGGGTCTACCGGGTGACAGTCAACCGCTGCAAGACGCGGCTGCGCAAGAAGCGGCTGCCCTCGGCCGACTGGGACGAGCTGGAGGAGCGCCTGGAGCGCATGCCGGCCGAGGCTGAGGTGTCCGATGGCGCGATGACCGGCCACATGGACGGCAATCCTGAGGGCCTGGCCCTGCGCCAGGAGGATAAAGTCCGCCTGTGGGCCGCCGTCAATCAGCTCAGCGACGTGCATCGCGATGTGGTGCTGATGCGCTACGGCCAGGAGTTCTCGTATGAAGAGATCGCGGAGACGCTGGAGATCAACATCGGCACCGTCAAGTCGCGGCTCTTCAACGCTCACAAGAAGTTACAGGAGATTCTGACAACGCAAGCGCCTGACTTAGGGCGCAGCCGCTCGACAGTGAGTCTGCTGCTGCTGTTGGCAATGCCCTAGAACACGCGGAGGTCTGCGGTAACGCAATCCGCTGGATTGCGCAGGCCATCCTGTGTCGTCATCACCATAATGTCTCACATCGAACTAGACCTGCTGGCTTACCTGGACGGTGAGCTGAGCCCGGCGGAGATACAAGCCGCCGAGGCGCATATCGCTGGCTGCCCGGCCTGCGCGGCTGAGCTGGTAGAATTCCAGCGGCTGCGGGTGGGGCTGAGCACAGTCGTGCCGGTGGTCTACAACTTTGTCCACCTGTCTGCCCCCGCCGAAGCGCGCATACGCAGCGCTTTGGCGGCTCAGCGCGTCCGCAATGAACGCGCCGGCCTGGCCGGACTGTGGACAACTCTGCTGGTAGGGCTGCGTCCCCTGAGCAAGGCGGCCATCCCCTTGGTGGCCGTGTTCTTCTTCGGCATGATGCTCAGCGCGACCCAGTTGCCCATGCAGAATGGCGCGCAACAGACCCTCGTGCTGGGCCAGGACACGCTGGCCCCCGGCAGCCAGGCCGCGCTGCGCGTCGTGGTCAACAACGCCCAGGACAACCAGCCCGTCGCCGGCGCCAACGTGGATGTACAGATGCGCCAGGCCGGCCTGGCCCGCACCGTCTTCAATGGCGTCACCGACGCTACCGGCTCGGCCCCGGTGCAGTTCGACGTGCCGGCGGACTGGGAGGGCGACGCCGAGCTGATCGTATCCACCGCAAGCGACCTGGGGCAGGACGAGGTGGTGGCGCCTGTGCTGTTGCAGCGCTCCTACCGTCTGCTGCTCAGCAGCGACAAGCCGGTCTACCAGCCGGGCGAGACCATCCATCTGCGCACGCTGGCTCTGGGCACGGTGGACGAGACCCCGGCTTCGGGCGCAGTCACGTTGTTCGAGGTCTTCGACGCGGCCGGCCAGCAGCTTCTCTCGCAGCAGCAAATGTCGTCGGAGTTCGGCATCGCCGCCACCGACCTGCCGCTGGCCGCCGACACGCCCCTGGGCCAGTACCAGTTGCGCGCCACCCTGGGCGACACCGTATCCGAGTTGAGCGTGACTCTGGGCCAGGCGCCGCTGCCCAACTTCCTGGTGGACGTCCGGGCGGACGCGCCCTTCTACCTGCCGGGCGAGCTGCTGACCGGCCAGGTCAACGCCAGCTACTTCTTCGGTAAGCCTGTCGCCGGCGGGCAGGTCGCGTTGCGCCTGGTGGGCCGGCGCCTGGGCCAGGACCCGGCGGCCGGCGAAACGCTACTGTTTAGTGAAGAACTGCTCGGCGAGAGTGACGCCGACGGCCTGTTCTCCTTCCAGTTCCAATTGCCCAACCTGGCAGACGACGCGTTTGGCCCCAGCGGAGCCCTCGACCTGGCTCTGGAGGCCACGGTGGTCGACGCCACCGGCGACGCCCAGTTCGGCTGGCAGTCGCTGACCCTGGCGCGCGAGCCGATCCTGATCGACGTGGCGCCGGAGGATGGCACGCTGCGCGCGGGCGTCGAGAACATCATCTACGTGCTGACCAGCTATCCCGATGGCCGGCCGGCTTCCACCGCGCTCCAGGTGCAGATCGGCTCCGGCGCGCTGATCGAGCAGGACACCAACGACTTCGGCGTCGCGCAGGTGCGCTACACCCCGCGGGCCGGCGCAGAGGGCGACCGCGCGATCACCGTCACCGCCACCGACGCGGCCGGCCAGATTGGTTCAAGCTCGTTGGTCCTGCCGCTGGACGAGGCCCAGGAGACGCTGCTGCTGCGCACCGACCGGGCGCTGTATCAGGTGGGCGACACCCTGGCCGTGGAGGCTATCGCCACCGGCAGCGGCCCCGCAGTCTACGTGGACGTGATCAAGGGCGGCCAGACGCTGCTGACCCAGTCGGCGCTGGTCGAGAACGGCCAGGCGACGCTGGCCATCGACCTGACGCCCGCCCTGGCCGGCGCGCTGGAGCTGAACGCCTACCAGCTTACCGGCGATAACAACATCCTGCGTGACACCCGCGTGGCCTTGGTGGACGCGCCCGAGGCCGTGCAGGTGCAGCTTGCCACCGACCAGGCCGAATATCGCCCCGGCCAGCAGGCAGAGCTCAGTGTGCGTACCACGGCCGACGGCGAGGGCGTGCAGACGGCCGTGGGGCTGGCGGTGGTCAACGAGGCGGTCTATGGCCAACGCGCCTATCAGCCCGGCTTCACCCGCGCCTTCTTCCTGCTGGACCAGGCGCTGCAAGGGAGCGGTGTGGCCCTGCCCGACGCCGGCGAAGCCGTCGACGAAGATCTCAGGCAACTGCGAGCGGCCCAGCAATTGACTGCCAAGGCCAGTTGGGCCAGCTACGCTGGCCGGCAGTACAGCCTGTCGGCCCAGTCCATCGACCAAGCCGAGCGCAGCGCGGCCAGCCCCGCCCGCCAGCAGGCATTCAGCCAGATCAGCCGCGGCATCAGCCTGGCGCTGGTGCTGGCAGCGCTGCTGGCCGCGGCTATCGTGCTGGTGGGGCTGCGGCGCAGCGGTGTGCTGGGCCAGGCGTTGGGCCGGCTGCTGCTGACCCTTCTGGTGCTGGCCGTGCTGGGCGCTGGGCTGATCCTCCTGACCCAGATGCTGCTGGACAACCTGTCGAACCAGGGCGACTGGCTGCTGCTGGCCCTGTCCGGCGGGCTGTGGCTGGCTCTGCTGGTGGCGCTGCTGGTCTACGCCTGGCGGCGTCACGATCAGCGCCTGCAATACGTGGCGCTGCTGCTGCTGGCCTACATGGCGCTGCTGGCGCTGCTGGCCTTTGCTGCCGGCGAGGGCGCCACGTTGGCCCCGGCCTGGCTGGCCGCGTTGGCGCTGAGCTTTGGCGTGCTGCTGGCTGCCCTGCTGCTCTTGGGCTGGGGCCTGCGCATGGAGGGCGAGAAGCGGGCCGGCCTGGGCCTGCTGCTGCTGGCGCTGCTGGTTATGCCCCTGGTGGTGGCCCTCAACGCGGTAGAAGTGCGCGGCGCGGACTTGATCCAGCGGGTCGCCGGGCCGTCGGTCTACGGGCTGGGCAATGGGTTGTTTACCGCCTGCGCCGCCCCGCCGGCCGCTCCCCTGGCAGAGCAGGCAGCGGTGGAGCTTGCGGCTGAAGACGCCGCTGCTCCGGCTGCCCCGCCCGCGCCCATGCCTGCGGCCGAGCCCGCTGCAGCGCCAGCCGAGCAGTCGGTGGAGGCGTTGGCGCCCGTGGAAGAGCCAGCGGCTGAGCAAAGCGAACCCAACCAGACCGAAACAGTTGCCGGGGAAGAAGCGGCCAGTTTCATGGTCCAGCCGCCCGAGCCAGAGGCGACGGCGATGGTCGAGGCTCAGTTGGAAGCGACTGCGACAGCAGAGCCAGACCTGGCGACGCCTACGCCTGAACCAGACGCCATGCGAGCTATGACTGGCACCGTCGAGGTCGAGCCATCCTTGTTCGCTGCGCTGGCGCCTGTCACCGCCACGATCGCGCTGACAGAAACCGCGACGCTCACCCCCACTCAGGTGATCACCGCCACGCCGACCATGACGGCCACGTTGACTGCCCGTGAAGCCGAGGCATTTGCCCTTGCTCGAAGCGCAGACGCCGCTGGCACGCCTACGGCCACGGCGACACCAAGCCCGACACCAAGCCCAACGCTGACCTGGACGCCAGAGGCGACGCCCACACCGTCGCCGGAGCCACCGTCCACGCCGACCAGTGAGCCAATAGCGACGGCGCTGCCAGAGTCGACAGCCACGCCTCAACCCGATCCAACGGCCACACCGCCGCCGGACCCAGCGACCACGCCGCCGCCACAGCCCACGGCGACACCGCTGCCGGAACCAACGGCCGAGCCGCCTGTGGCTGCTGCGGCCAAGGCAGCCGCGCCGGTCGAGATCCCGCTGGAGTCGCTGCCTATCATTCGCGAGCGCTTCCCGCAGACGCTCTACTGGAACCCCGAAGTGGTCACCGACTCCACCGGCCGGCTGAGCGTCTCGATCCCCACCGGAGATGCGATCACCACCTGGCGCATCACTGCGTTGGCGGTGGACCGCAGCGGCCGGCTGGGCAGCGCCGTTGCACCGCTGGTGGTCTTCCAGCCTGTGTTCGTGACGTCCAACCTGCCTTCGCAGATGACCGTCGGCGAGCAGTTCGAGGCGCAGGTGCAGGTCTTCAACTACAGCGGGCGGGCGCAGACCGTGCGGCTGGCAGCGCAAGCCAGCGCCGGGCTGCGGGTTGATCTCAGCGCCCAGTCGCTGGTGGTGCCGGCCAACGAGGTAGTCGCCATCACCGCCCGCATCCAGGCGGCCAGTGCGGGACTACAAACCATCACCTTCACCGTGATGGGCGACAACGTCCTGGACCTGCGCCAGGCGACGATCCTGGTCCAATAAGCCCCAAGAGATACAGAAATCGCAGACTGCGACCTTCTGGTTCCAATCCGGTCACACACCGGTGGATGAGCCAGAAGGTCGTTTTTATTGCAGGTACTGAGACTTCGGACGGCAAAGCCGGCCGCAGCACCTGGGAAGGCGCAGTTTAGGGCGACAGACCCGATCTGTCTCCGCTGCGGCCGGCTTTGCCGTCCGAAGTTTTGGCGTAATCGCGCACTTTTTTAAGATTTCTCGGACAGTTTCGCGCTGTTGAGCACACGTCATGGGCCAAATTGGCTGCTCAAACACTTTACTTACCATAAGCTACACGAAGTTTTATGTCGATTTAAGGTACATGACATAACAAAACCCTTGCGTTGGCGGGACGGACGTGCTACAATTTTCATGCCGGCACGAAAAACGTGCTGGATGGCTCCCGGGCCAATCGACAGGCTGGAAGGTCGATCACGGGCAAACGCCCCGGCCAACCTGCGCCACCGATTGCAGATGATGCGCAAGCGATGCGCACCTGCAACGGTCACTTAGCAAGTCTGGCTCGCTGCAACGCAGTGCGCCAACTCGTGGAAACAAGGAGGCAAACATCATACCATGTCCACGAACAACAACCGTCAGGTCACCCTGGTGATGGCTGCTATCGCCACACTGACCATCCTTTTTACGATCACCAGTGTCAGCTTCGCCGCTGGCGGAGAAGGCACGACACGCCCGACCGTGTGCGTCAACGGATACGTCATCAACCACCGGGAGCAGCCCGTTGACGGCACACAGTTCGATCCCCAACTGCGCATCTATGCTTTTGGGAAGCGAACCAGCGACGCGGCGTCTCTGCCCGATCTCGATGCGGAGCTGCAGACACTGGACACCCTGGAGATGCTGAGCGCCCAAGCCACAGACATCGATGCTGAGCCCGAAGCCGAAGGTATGCTGCGCAGAGCAGTGGCCACCGTCGGCAGCGACGGCTACTACCAGTTCCCCAAGCTGCGCGCCGGCTACTACTATAAGTTCGCGCTGGTGCTGCCCAACGGCGACTGGGACAGCATCGTGCCTGAGGCTCCGCGCGGCGGCATCGCCCGCACCGGCTGGGTCAAGCTGGACGAGAACGAGGACTGCTACGACGTGCTCTTCAAGATCCGCCGCTGGTTCGACGTGACTGTGCTGAAGTGGGAAGAGTTGCGCAACGGCGTCGTGCAGCCTGCAGTCCAGACCTGGACCATGACGGCCATCCCGCAGGGCGACCCCTGGGCGATCAAGCAGACCGGCAAGACCGTCGGCGGCGGCGTGGTGCTGCCCCTGACCCCCGGCAAGTGGCTGATCCAGGAGACCGTCCTCACGGGCTGGACTCCGATCACGCCGTCCTCAGTCTACATTACCCTGGACCAGTATGCGCCTCCTGGCGCCGGCGACCCGGTCATCTTCAAGAACCTGGAGCCGGTCTGCTACGCCACCATCACGGTGGAGAAGAACGGCCTCGGCACCAATGCCAACGGCGGCCAGGAATGGCTGGGACCGCTGGCTGGCTGGCACATCACCCTGAGCCGCCCTGACGGCGGAATGGCTTCTGTCACCATGGCCACGGACGGCACCGGCAAGGTTGTCTTCAAGAACCTCAAGCCTGGCGTCTACAACGTCACCGAGACGGTGCAGCCGGGCTGGGTGGCTGTGAGCCCCAACCCGCAGCAGGTGATCATCCGCGACTGCGAGAGCGCCCGTGTGTTGTTCGAGAACCTGGAAGTGGTTGGCAAGCTGCAGATCAGCGGCACCAAGTTCTTCCGGGCCTGGGTGCCGCCGTACCAAGGCAAGACCGTCGGTCTGTCCGGCTGGGGCATCACCGCCACGCTGAAGGGCAGCAACCCGGCCGTCTACGTCACCACCACGACCGATGCTCTGGGCAAGTACAGCTTCAGCCAGGCGACCCTGGAGGCTGCTGGCATGGCGATCCCCGGTGCAACGATCACGGTCTGTGAAGAGCAGCGCTTCCACTGGATCCCGGTGAGCCCGGTCTGTGTGGATGTCCACTTCCCCTACCCTGTGCCTGTGACCTACAACGGCGCTGTGGTGAACTTCACCAACGTCCAGGATCCCCCGCTGCCTGGCTCAGGCATCTCTGGCGGTGGGAGCTCGGCCACCTGCGCTGTGCCCTACACGGTGCGCGCCGGCGATAGCCTCTCCGCAATCGCCGCCGCCAATGGCACCACGGTCAGCGCGCTGACGCAACTGAACGGCCTGAGCAACCCCAACATGATCCGGGCCGGCCAGACGCTGTGCATCCAGTAACACTTTTCCTCTAGTGCATAACACTGTCGGGGCATGGCCCGCCATGCCCCGACATGTTATCGCAAATTACCGGCCATTCGATTATCAATCGATAGCTGGTAGTTCCGCAGCAGGAGCGGGTGGCTGATGCTGGAGGCCCCCCGCTCCTGTCTTTTTTGTCCCGATGTGCCTGCTCTGGCCGGTCTCCTGACCGGGCCAGCTTTTCATTGTAGCTCTGGCCGGTCTCCTGACCGAGCCAGCTTTTCATTAGCTCTGGCCGGTCTCCTGACCGAGCCAGTCCGGCGAACTACGCTTCCACTAAGGCCTCATACGGCATCAGCGCCACCGCAGCCGAACCCACCCCCGGTCGCTGGCCGGCCAATCTTCCCTGCATCGAATAGGGACCGGCCCAGGTGATGAACACCTCAGCCAGCCGGCCGCGC
>JBFYTD010000460.1:0-3076 GCA_041300885.1 Anaerolineae bacterium
TGAGCATCGGCCCCCGTATCTTCAAGCTGTTGGCATTGGTGGGGCTGGGAATTGTTGTGCTGGTCGTGTTGACGTGGGCGGAGCGGCAGGAGGGGAGTGTCAATGGAAATCGGTAAACTCTCCCCAGCCGCTGAGGCGGCTTCTCAGGTTTAGCCGGCAGATTCCATCTGCTGACTCTCCCGCGTCGCCAGTCCCTGCTGCAACACCGCCAGCAGGCCGGCTACGTCGCTCTCCCAGAAACGCGCCGGGTCCAGCCCTAATCCAGAGAAGCGCAGGCTGCGCAGGATGCCGTCCTCGCCCGGCGTGATCTCGCGATCCTCGCCCATCTGCCAGTTGAACCAGCGCACTTCCCGCTCGTAGGCCACCAGGACCAGGTATTCTTGCACCCCGTTACGGCGATATACGCGCAGCTTGTCGTGCAGATCGTGCGCCGCGCTGCTGGCTGCGATCTCGACGACCAGTTCCGGCGCGCCGGCCAGGTAGTCGTCCCTGTCAATCCAGGCCCGGCCTGAGCTCTCGACCCACAGGCAGGCGTCCGGCTGCAGCACGTTCTCCCGGTCGAGGCGTAGGGTTGCGTTGTCGGCTGTGCGCACCCCAGACGTGGCCCCACGATAGACGGTCAACCAGGCCATGATCAGCGAATGAGGTTCGGCATGGGCACGGACATGAACAGGTGATGACACGACGACAACTCCTTCTATTAACTCGGCCTTCAGGTCAGGATATGCTTCGTAGCGCCGCTCGAACTCCAGGCGCGTCAATCGATCGCCGCTGTGCAGCGGCAATCGCCCACCCCCGTTGGTGCTCTTGGCCGGGGATATTGATAGTGTTCGTGCTATCTGTTGCTCGTCTCGTTCCAGGACTGGCACACTCATGGTCATCCTCACGTCTACCTTGAAAGGAGCCGCTCGGGCCGGTCTCCGACCGAGCCCGCACGTTTTCTTTGATGGTTGTGCGCCCACGCGCATAGACGTCTGACACGGGATTGCCCCCAGTTTAGCATAAGGCTCGTCTCATGTCAACGACACGACCTAGTTGCTACCCAGCGCTCAGCGTAAACAACGTCACCTCCGGCGGGCAGTTGAGGCGCACGGGCGGCGCAATGACGCCGATGCCGCGGTTGGTGTAGACGGCCAGCTTGCCCACCTGGTACAGGCCGGCCGGGTACTTCTGGCCCAGGTAGGGCAGCACGGGCGGCCCATACCTGGGCAGGTTGATCTGGCCGCCGTGGCTGTGGCCGGAGAGCTGCAAGTCCACCGGGTAGTCAGCTGCCTCGTCCGCATAATCCGGCTCATGCACCAACAGCAGCTTGCATTCCTCGTCGGGTGTGCCGGCCAGGGCTGCGCGCATGTCGTGCTTGCGCTCCCACACGTCGTCCAGCCCCACCAGCCACAGCGGCGCGTCCACGTCCAGCCGCAGCGACCGGTTGGTCAGCAGGGTGACGCCGGCCTCGGCCAGCACGCGGGAAGCCAGCGCTGCGTCCTCCCAGTGGTCGTGGTTACCCAGCACCGCGTAGATCCCCAGCGGCGCGTGCAGGCTGCGCAGCGGCTCGACCAGTTTCTCGGCGTGCTGCGTCACCTCCCGCCAGATGAAGTCGCCCGTCAGCACGATCACATCGGGCGACTGGCGCATAGCCAGCGCTGCGGCCCGGCCGATGTCCCCCTGGGTGGTGTATTGGCTGATGTGCAGGTCGCTGAGCTGGGCCACGCGCAGGCCGTCCAGCCGCGCCGGCAGGCGGGGCAGGGTCACGTCGATTCCCTCTACGACCGGCCAGTTGGGCTCGCCCAGAGTGACCCAGCCTGCGCCCAACGCGGCCGCTCCAACTCCTGCGGCCACGCCCGTTGCTGCCAGCCTCAAGAAACTGCGTCGATCCATCACCGCCTCGTGAGCCAGGTCGTTGCCCGGCCGAACGGTTCGGCCGGGCTGGCTGGCAATAGCACGCCGCGCCGATGGTTGAAGTTCATACCCATCGTAACGCAATCCGCCGGATTGCGACCGGACAATCCGGCGGATTGTGCTACAGCCCGGTCAGGTTGCGGGCGATGACCATGCGCTGGATCTCGTTGGTGCCCTCGTAGATCTGTGTAATCTTGGCGTCGCGGAAGTAGCGTTCCAGCGGCAGTTCCTGGCTGTAGCCCATGCCGCCGTGGATCTGCACGGCCTCGGTGGCGCAGTAGTTGGCCGTGTCGCTGGCGAAGAGCTTGGCCATGCTGGCCTCCAGCGTGTAGCGCTGCCCGGTCTGCGCCGCGGCCATCTTGGCCAGCGCGGCCTGGTAGATCAGCAGCCGGCTGGCCTCGACGCGGCATTTCATGTCGGCCAGCTTCTGCTGGATCATCTGGAACTGGCCGATGGGCTGGCCGAAGGCGACGCGCTCGCGGGCGTAGGCGATGCTGGCCGCCAGGCAGGCCTCGGCGATGCCCAGGGCCTGGCTGGCGATGCCGATGCGGCCGGCGTCCAGCACGGTCATGGCGATCTTGAAACCCTCCCCCTCCTCGCCCAGGCGGTTCTCCAGCGGGCAGTGGTAATCCTCGAAGATGATCTCGCTGGTGGCGCTGGCGCGGATGCCCAGCTTGGGCTCCTTCTTGCCGCGGCTGAAGCCGGGCTGGTCCGTCTCGACGATGAAGGCGCTCACGCCCTTGTGCTTCTTCTCCGGCGCGGTCATCATGAAGACCACGATGGTGTCGGCGTAGGGCGCCGAGGTGACCCACGACTTGCGGCCGTTGAGGATGTAGTGGCTGCCGTCATCGCTCAACACGGCCCGGGTGCGCATGTTGCCGGCGTCGGAGCCGCTCATGGGCTCGGTCAGGCTGTAGGCGCCGATCTTCTGGCCGCTGGCTACCGGCTTCAGATATTTGAGTTTTTGCGCTTCGCTGCCGTACTTGACCAGGCCGTGGGCGAAGAGGGAGTTGTTGACCGACATGATCACGCCGTGGCTGGCGCAGACCTTACAGATCTCTTTCAAAGCCAGCACGTAGGCCAGGGTGTCCATGCCGGCGCCGCCGTAGGCTTCCGGCACCTCGATGCCCATGAAGCCCAGCGCGCCCATCTTGCGCACGGTGTCGATGGGAAACTCGCC